>JBIKMY010000142.1:0-5952 GCA_044358945.1 Rubrivivax sp. | reverse complement strand
ACAGGGCCAGGCCCGGCGCGCTGGGCTCGGCCACATCGGCCTTGTTCCAGACATGGATCACAGCCACGCCCGGCGGCAGGCTGGCGTCGATCTCGCGCTCGGCGGCGTCGTAGGCGGCGTCCTGCCCAGCGCGCGTCAGGTCGTGCAGGAAGAGGACGCAGTCTGCCGTGCGGATGGCCTCCCAACTGCGCCCGATGCCGATGCGCTCCACCTCGTCGGCGGCCTGCTCGTCGCGGCGCAGGCCGGCGGTGTCGGTCACGTGCACGGGCACGCCTTCGATCTGGATGGACTGGCTGACGCGGTCGCGCGTGGTGCCGGGGATGGGGGTGACGATGGCGAGCTCCGCGCCGGCCAGGGCGTTGAGCAGGCTGCTCTTGCCCACGTTGGGCTGGCCGGCGATCACCACGCGCAGGCCCTCGCGCAACAGGGCACCCTGGCGGGCGGTGGTGAGCACCCCGGTCAGATCGGACTGGATGGCCTGCAACTGTCCTTGGGCATCAGCCTGCTGCAGGAAGTCGATCTCTTCCTCGGGGAAGTCCAGCGTGGCCTCCACCAGGGTGCGCAGGCGCACCACGCGCGCGGCCAGCGCGTCCACCTTTTGCGAGAACGCCCCCTCCAGCGCCCGGCCGGCCGAGCGCGCGGCGGCCTCGGTGCTGGCGTCGATCAGGTCGGCCACGGCCTCGGCCTGGGCCAGGTCGAGCTTGTCGTTGAGGAAGGCACGCTCGGTGAACTCGCCCGGCGCGGCCAGGCGCAGCCCGGCGGCGCGGGGGCGTCCGGTGGCGCGGTCCACTTCGGCAGCAGCTTGCAGACAACGCGCCAGCAGGATTTGCAACACCACCGGCCCGCCGTGCGCCTGCAGCTCCAGCACGTCTTCGCCAGTGTAGGAATGCGGCGCGGGGAAGAAGAGGGCCAGGCCGCGGTCGATGGCCTGGCCCTGCTCGTCCAGGAAAGGCAGCAAAGTGGATTGCCGCGGCGCAAGTGAGCGCCCGCAAACCGCTTGAGTCAGTGCGGAAAGGTCAGCGCCCGACACCCGCACGATGCCCACCGCCCCGCGCCCGCTGGCGGTGGCGATGGCCACGATGGGGGCGTTGCGGTCAGCCAGCATGGTGAGGGCCTGGTGCCTTCAGGTGTGCTTGCCCAGCCCCAGCACCGAACGGTTCCCTGCCGGTCGCCAGGCTACTTGCCCAGCACCCCTAGCCGCTTGTTGATGAACCACTGCTGGGCGATCGACAGGATGTTGTTCGTCAGCCAGTACAGCACCAGGCCGGCCGGGAAGAAGAAGAACATGAAGGAGAAGGCCAGCGGCATGATCCACATGAGCTTGGCCTGCAACGGGTCTGGCGGCGTGGGGTTCAGCCAGGTCTGCAGCAGGCTGGAGGCCGTCATCAGCAGGGGCAGGATGAACCACGGGTCCTTCACCGCCAGGTCGGTGATCCAGCCGATCCAGGGCGCCTGACGCATCTCCACACTGGACAGCAGCACCCAATACAAGGCGATGAAGAACGGCATCTGCGCCACGATGGGCAGGCAGCCGCCCAGCGGGTTGACCTTCTCCTCGCGGTACATGCGCATCATTTCCTGCTGCATCTGCTGCGGCTTGTCCTTCAAGCGCTCGCGCATTTCCATCACGCGCGGGTTGATGGCCTTCATCTTGGCCATGGACTTGTAGGCACTGGCGTTGAGCCAGTAGAAGGCCGCCTTCAGCAGGAACACCAGGGCGACGATCGCCCAGCCCCAGTTGCCCAGCATGGAGTGCAGCTTGTCCAGCAGCCAGAACAGCGGCTTGGCCAGCACGGTGAACCAGCCGTAGTCCTTCACCAGTTCCAGCCCGGGGGAGAGTGCGGCCAGCTTGTGTTCTTCCTGCGGGCCGGCAAACAGGCGCGACTCAAACGCCTTGCTCGCGCCTGGCGCTACCTCGCCCAGGGGCACCACCATCGCGATGCTGAAATGGTTGTCCGCCACCTTGGCGGTGCGGAACTCGCGCTGCACCTTCTCCGGCAGCAGCCAGGCGGAGGCGAAGTAGTGCTGCACCATGGCCACCCAGCCGTTGTCCGCGGCCTTGTCGTGGCTGGCCTTGCCCTTTTCGATGTCCTTGAAGTCCACCTTGGTGAACTTGCTGGCATCGGTGTAGACGGCCGGGCCGGTAAAGGTGAAGTAGAAAGCGGACTCACCCTCGGGTGGGTTGCCGTCGCGTGCCAGCTGCAGGTACAGCTGCGGGCTGACTGGGGTGCTGCCCTCGTTGAAGACCTCGTGCTTGACGCCCACCACGTAGTCGCCACGCTTGAAGGTGTAGGTCTTGACCAGGCGCCGGCCGTCGATGGCGGGAGATTCCAGCTTCAGCTCGATCTGCGCTGCGCCATCGGCCAGCTTGCGCTCACTGGTCAGCACCTTCATGGCCGTCAGGTGGTTGGGCAATTGCACGCCCGCCTGGCTGGTGATGAGGCCGGTCTGCGCCAGGTACAGGCGCTTGGGGCTCTGATCGAACAACAGCACGTTGCGCGAGGTGTCGTTCTGGTCGGTGTGCTTGAGCAGTTCCAGGCGCACCAAGCTGCCGCCCACGGTGTCGAAGGTGGCCTTGACCACGTCGGTAGTGATGCTCACCTGCTCGGTGGCCACCAGGGGCGCGTTGGGCACGGCCGCGGGAGCCGCTGCCGCGCCAGCCGTGGTGGGTGCCGGCACACCGGCCGCCCCCGGCGTGGCGGGCTGCGCCGAGGGCACGGCCGCGGGGGCGGGCGGCTGGCCCGTCGCGCCTGCGGGCGGCGCAGAGGCCACCGGCTTGGCGGGCGGTGCGCCAAAGATGGAGGGCTGCCCGGTGTGCTTGTTCCAGGCGTCCCACAGCAGAACGAGCGACATCGTGAAAACCACCCACAGCAGGGTGCGGCGCATATCGGTCATGGAGCAGGTTCCTGAGCAGACAACGGAGAAGATTCGGACGGCTTGGCGGCAGGCCCGGAGCTGGCCGCAGTGGTGTGCTGATGCACGCCAGCGCGACCGGTGAGCCCCAGGCGGGTGAACAAGGCGGGCGGCTGGGCCGGCACCTCATCGCAACCCCCTTCACACCAGGGATGGCAGCGCATCAGGCGCCCAGCCGCCAGCGTGGCGCCCGCGATTGCACCATGCCTTTCAAGGGCGGTGAGGGCGTATTGAGAACAGGTGGGCTCGAAGCGACAGGCATTCCCCAGCCAGGGCTTGAGCAGCAAGCGATAGCCCTTGACCACCGCCACCATGAAGGCCCGCGGGCTGTCAGCCAGGGCCGCCCACACCTGTTGGACAAGAGGACTCACGGCGCGGTCCGGGCCAGCGCCTCGGGGCGCGCGGCGGCTTTCTGGAACAGCCGGTCGAGTTCGGCCCTCACAGCTTGGCGCAGCGCCTGCGAGGCTGCCGACGGAAATGCCGTCACAGCAAAAGGCTGGCGCAGGCGCACCAGCCACATTCCCTCGGGCAGCCCCGCATGCACGCGCAGCGCGGCCGCCCGGATCTGCCGCTTGATGAGGTTGCGCGTCACCGCCCGTCGCGCATGGCGCTTGGGCACCACACACCCGATCCACCCTGGAAAACCCTGCTCAGGGCTTCCCCGATCCGGGTTTTCCTGGGATTCATCCACAGGCTGTGGAAAACCAGGTTCATGATCTGTGGATAACTCTGGTTCACCAGGCGCCTTGCGTATGTACGACGGGCGCTCGGGGGCTTGCCCCAGATGATGAAGGGCAAAGTGAGCGCTTCTGAAGGCGGGCGGCACCGACAGGAGCCGCTTGAAATCGGCGGTCTGCACGAGACGGCCGAGCATGGCCTGCAGGGTCGGAGCCGGTGCAGGCGCGTCCTGCGATGGCAGAGCGCCCAACACGGCTGTCGAACAAACCTGTCCTGCAGGCCCAGGCGAGCAGGTCAGACCTGGGAAAGACGCTTGCGGCCCTTGGCACGGCGCGCGTTGATGACGGCACGGCCGCCACGCGTCTTCATGCGCACCAGAAAGCCATGGGTGCGGGCCCGGCGGGTCTTGGACGGTTGGTAGGTACGCTTCATGGCCATGATGGACTCGCCGCTTCTTCGGAAGGAAAGTTGAATGGGCCCCGAAATTCGGGAAACCCGCGATCATATCCAAAAACCCTTGTGTCTCAAACACTTGGACCATGTTCTGGGGCTTTCGCGGGCCTTGACGGCAGCGCGAAGATTGTGGATAACCATGGCCCGCGTGGCCCTTTAACCCTGGGTTATGGGCATTCGCCGAGAGACTTTTCCACAAGATGACGACCGATCTCTGGACGCTGGGCCGTGAACGCCTGGCTGCCGAGCTGCCAGCGCAGCAGTTCAACACCTGGATACGCCCTCTGCCCGCCCCACTGGTGACGGTGGCCGAGGATGGCGCCAGCACGCGCGTGGCCCTGCGCGCACCCAACCGCTTCATGCTGGACTGGATCCGTAACCAGTACGCCAGCCGCATCGAGACCGTGCTGAGCGAACTGGCGCAGATGCCCGTGCAACTGGAGCTGGCGCTGGCCGCGCGCGACGCTTCTCAGCAGCCGGCCATGCCGCTGCGGGCCAGCCGCCCGTCCACGTCGCTGCGCCTGCCGCTGGACGGTTCCACCGGCGCCGCAGACGTCGGCGGTTTACCGGGCCGGCCTGTGGCGGCCGGCACGTTGATCGAAAGCGCCTTGTCATCCATCGAAGGCACGGCCGGCGCGCGGCCGGCCGGGCGCGAAGGCTCGCCGGCATCGCTGGCGCCTGCGGCCACATCGCACAAGCTCAACACCTCGCTCACCTTCGACACCCTGGTAGCCGGCCGGGCCAACCAGATGGCGCGCACAGCGGCGTTGCACGTGGCCGGCGCCCCCGGCGTCATGTACAACCCCCTGTTCATTTATGGCGGCGTGGGCCTGGGCAAGACACACCTGGTGCACGCCGTGGGCAACGCCCTGCTGGCTGACCGGCCCTCAGCGCGCGTGCTGTACCTGCATGCCGAGCAGTTCATCAGCGATGTGGTGAAGAACTACCAGCGCAAGACCTTCGATGAGCTCAAGGCCAAGTACCACCAGCTGGACCTGCTGCTGATCGATGACGTGCAGTTTTTCGCCGGCAAGGAACGCACCCAGGAGGAGTTCTTCAACACCTTCGAAGCGCTGCTGGCCAAGCGGGCGCACATCATCATGACCAGCGACACCTACCCCAAGGGGCTGGCCGACATCGATGAGCGCCTGACGTCGCGCTTTGATGCCGGGTTGACGGTGGCCATCGAGCCGCCGGAGCTGGAAATGCGCGTCGCCATCCTCATCCGCAAGGCGGCGGCCGAAGGCACGGCCATGCCCGAGGATGTGGCCTTCTTCATCGCCAAGAACGTGCGCGCCAACGTGCGCGAGCTGGAAGGCGCGCTGCGCAAGGTGCTGGCCTATGCCCGGTTCTCGCACAAGGAGGTGCACATCGGCGTGGCGCGCGAGGCCCTGCGCGACCTGCTGTCCATCCAGAACCGGCAGATCTCTGTGGAAAACATCCAGAAGACCGTGGCCGACTACTTCAAGATCAAGGTGGCCGACATGTATTCCAAGAAGCGGCCTGCCAGCATCGCCCACCCCCGGCAGGTGGCCATGTACCTGGCCAAGGAAATGACCAAGAAAAGCCTGCCCGAGATCGGCGAGCTCTTCGGCGGGCGCGACCACACCACGGTGCTGCACGCCGTGCGCAAGGTGGCGGCAGACCGCACCAAGAACACCGAACTGAACCAGCAGTTGCATGTGCTGGAGCAGACCCTCAAGGGCTGAACCTGCATGAAGCCGGCCGGAAGACCCGTCAGCTCATGGGGGCCACGCTGCGGAGCAGTGAACAAGTCTGTGGATGGCGCCGTGACAACTGCGGACTTGTCCACAAGGCGGGCGGCGCAGGGCCTGTTGTCCCCAAATGCGGACGTCGTTCACCCCCAGCAGTCCACAGGGTTGAAGATCGGCTAAACCTTTGATAAAT
>JBIKMY010000141.1:0-5974 GCA_044358945.1 Rubrivivax sp. | reverse complement strand
GCCCAGCGGCTTTTCCAGCACTACGCGCACCTTCGGGCCGTTCAGCCCGGCGGTGCCCAACTGCTCGCAGATCACCGGGAAGAGGTAGGGGCTGGTGGCCAGGTACAGCACGGCGGTGTCGGCGCCGCGCGCGTCGATCCAATCTTTCAGGCCGGCGTAGTGCTCGGGCTTGGACAGGTCCATTCGGCGGTAGTGCAGCAGCTGCGCGAAGCGCTCGAACTCCTCTTCGCTGGGGCGCTTGGAGGGCTCGACCTCCACAAACCGCTCGCGGATGAAGCGGCGGTACTCGTCGTCGCTGCGCTCATCGCGCGCCACCGCTAGGATGCGCCCGCCCTCGGGCAGCTTGCCGTGGCGAAAGGCCTGGAACAGCGCGGGCATCAGCTTGCGCCACGTGAGGTCGCCGGTGCCGCCGAAGAAGACGAGGTCGAAGGACATGGGGGCTGAGGCACCGCCGCAGCTTGCCGCGTCGGTCCGTGGTCATGTAATTTTGTTACATGACGGATGATGCACCGGTTTCAGGGCGGGGTCAACGGGGCTCCCTGTGCCTCACATCAACCCCAGATCGCGCGGCTGTGCTGCGGGGAACACGGTGGCCAGTTGTGCCCGGCTGAGGCCGAACTGGCGGGCCAGCAGGCCGCCCAGCACGCTGCGGAATTCATTGAGTACCGGGGTGTCGCGGTTCTGGAACAGGTGAGTCGGGCTGACGGGTACCTGCTCGCCCGCGATCTGCCCGCCACGCAGGCCGCCGCCCAGCACCCAGTACACGCTGCCGTGGCCGTGGTCGGTGCCGTTGTTGCCGTTTTGCCTGAAGGTACGGCCGAACTCGCTGACCACCACCACCGTGGTCTCGTGCCAGCGGCTGCCCATTTCCTGGGCGAAGGCGGCCAGGCCCCGGCCCAGTTCCTCCAAGCGGTTGGCCAGTTGTCCCGTGGCACCGCCCTGGCCCACGTGGGTGTCCCAGCCCCCGACGTCCACGAATCCCAGCCGATGGCGGCCCTTCATGAGCCGGGCGATGCGCCGCGCCTCGAGTTCGAAGCCGCGGGCGCTGATGGCGTTGCGGCTGGCGGCCTCCATCTCGGCGGCCATGTCGCGTGCCACCTCATCGCGCACTGCAAAGCCCTGGCTCACCGCCCCTCCCAGCGCGGTGCCCTGGTACATGCCGCTGATGATGCGGCTCTGGCGTGCATCCACCGCTGGCCTGTTGACGGCGCGCAGTGCGGTATTGGCCACCTGCACTTCGCCCTGCATCACCAGGGGCATTCGGTCGGTGAAGGCCATGGCGCCGGTGCCGCCGAGCGCGGCGGCCAGGCGGTTCATGAAGCCCGAGCGGTAGTTGCGCGGGCCTTCCAGGGGCTGGCCGAGTTCGATGCCGTCCTGCGTCTCGAAGTGGCTGCGCGAGGTGTCGTGCGTGCCGGCGAAGGGCACGAAGGCCAGTTCACTCCGCTGCCACAAGGGGTACATGCTGTCGCGCAGGGCGGGGTGCAGGCCCCAGTCGGCGGTGAGTTCGAGGGCCGAGGGCTCCGCAGCACCCGGACGTGCCACCGCGATGGTGGGGCGGGCTTCGTAATAGAAGCTGCTGCTCACGGGCACCAGGAGGTTGGCCGCGTCGTAGCCGCCGCGCAGGAACACCAGCAGGAAGCAGGGCTGTGCCGGCCCGGCGGCCCACAGCCGGGCCGAGCCCAGGCTCAGCCCCGCCGCCGTCAAGCCGCCCAGCAGGTGTCGTCTTTGCATGGTTTCTGCTCCAGACCGGCTCAGCGCCGCATCATTTCAGGTGAGGACAGGAGGAAGGCGTTCCATTCCTGTGGCGAGCCCGCCTGCGCCAGCGCGGCCCGGGTGCCGGGGCCCAGGCTCTGCTGAAGCACTTCGTCATACAACGCGCGGGCAGCCCCGGGCAGGGCAGGCCCTGGCGGCTGCGGCGCCCCTGGTGGGCTGAACAGCCCGCCGGCGCCGGATCCGATGGCCCGAGCCACCTCGAAACGGGCTGTCATCTGCCCCGGGCTGGACCACGCGGCTTCGTCCAGAGGCCAGCCATCGGGCGTCTGGCGTCCGTAAAGGGGCTGGCCCAGGCGGTTCAGCCAGAAGAGTACCGGCCCGGTGTTCAAGACCACCCGGTCGTCATGCATGAGGCGCAGGGCCGAGACCACGAAGCGCATCGGGTCCTTGAACTGCCGGCCGGCACCCTGCGCGAACTCGGGCGAGCGCAGCAGCGTGCGCAGGGTGATGGCGATGTCGCCGTCGGAGTCCGAGAAGGTCTGCGCCACGCGCTCCACCAGCGCGGGCGGGGGGGTGTCCGACAACCAGTACTGCACCAGCTTGTGGCTGATGTGGCGAGCCGTGGCCGGGTGGCGGGCCAGCCGGTCCAGGGCCTCGTCCACCTCGGCCAGGCCACGCTGGCGCAGCGGCTGGCCCAGCAGGGTCTTGGGGCCGAAGTCGTGCCTGGCCGGGTGGAACTCCAGCAGGCCGCGGCGCACGTAGTAGCCCTGCAACTCGCGCCGTCCCACGGCGGTGTTGGTGGGCGTCAGGTTGAGCCCGGCGCCGGTGAGCACCCGGGCCAGTTCCTGCACGTCCTTCTGGGTGTAGGGCGCTCCCGCACCCAGCGTGTGGAGTTCCATCAACTCCCGCGCCAAGTTCTCGTTGCTGCGGTTGACGGCGTTCTGTTCGTTGTCCAGATAGCGCAGCATCGCCGGGTGCAAGGCTGCCGCGCCCAGCAGGTCCCGGAAGCGGCCCAGCGCGTGCGGGCGGATGGCCGTGTCCTCGTAGTCGCCCGCCATGGCGCGGATGTTGGCCTTGTTCTGGAAGACGCTGAAGTGGTTCAGCCAGAACCAGGTCATCTTTTCCTGCACCTGGCGCGGCGAGTACAGCGCGCGCAACAGGTGGCGCGAGGCCGCCTCCCGCGCCAGGCGCGTGAGCTCCTGCTGGTAGGCCTGCTGCGCCGCACGCTTCTCGTCATCGTTCTTCAGGGCGTCCGCGGCGCGGCGGCGCTGCTCCAGGTCGAACATCAGCGGGTTGAAGCCTTGCTGGCTCAGGGTGAGCGCATCGATCTGCGCCTGTGCCGCCGCCGGCAGGGGGGCGGGGCCGGGGGCCAGTTGCTCGGCCAGCAAGGTGTTGAAGTCCTTGCCCGCCGCCTGCGCCATGGCAGAGGCGGAGGCGCCCCAGGTGAGCCGGTTGATGGCGTGGAACCGTGCCAGATCGGCTGGGCGCGTTGCCGGCGCCAGCTGCCCGGCGGGCCGGGCGGGTTCTGGCGCTGCGGCGCGCGGCGGCGTCTTCTCAGGCGGCGTGGGGGGCGACGTGCCGCAAGCCGACAGCAGCGCCAGCCCTGCGACGGCGACCAGCCAGAGGGTCATGCGTGGCGCCAAGGGCCGGGGGTTGCCCGTCCTGGCTGCCTGCGGGGGCGCAAGAAGACTTGGGGCGACCCGGCGCTTTGTTGAGAGCAGGTGAGATGCCACCATGCGTTGATTATGGCCAGCGGGTGGTAGCCGCTCCGGGCCCTGACGGCCCACGGGTTTTCACGGACGCAGGCCTGAAGTCCGGCTCACGCCGTGTGGCTACCATCGTCACATTTCTGTCACATGATCTGGAGCGCACCGATGAAGAAGACCCTGTTGGCCCTGGCCGTTGCTGCCGTTGCTGCCAGTGCTGCCACCGTGCCCGCCGCCGCCCAGGACGCCGGCCAGATCAACGTGATCTGCTCGGTGCAGGCCGAGTGGTGCAACCTGATGCAGACCGTGTATTCCCGCACCACGGGAGTGAAGGTCAACATGTCACTCAAGGGCTCGGGCGAGGCGTTGGCCCAGTTGATCGCGGAAAAGGCCAACCCCAAGACCGACATCTGGTTCGGCGGCACCGGAGACCCGCACCTGCAGGCCGCCGAGCAGGACCTCACGCTGGAGTACAAGTCCGCCACCCTGCCGCAACTGCATGGCTGGGCCCAGCAGCAGGCGGCGCAGAGCAAGTTCCGCACGGTGGGCATCTACTCCGGGCCACTGGGCTTTGGCTACAACCCCGAGTTGCTGGCCAAGAAGAAGCTGCCCGTGCCCAAGACCTGGGCCGACCTGCTCAAGCCCGAGTACAAGGGTGAGATCCAGGTAGCCAACCCGGCCTCCAGCGGCACGGCCTACACGATGGTGGCCACGCTGGTGCAGTTGATGGGCGAGGACAAGGCCTTCGACTACATGAAGAAGCTCCACAGGAACATCAGCCAGTACACCCGTTCCGGCACGGCGCCCATCAAGGCGGTGGCACGCGGCGAGACCTCGGTGTCCATCAGCTTCGTGCACGACGGCCCGGGCGAGAAGATGCAGGGCTTCCCGGTGGAGACCATCACCCCGAGCGACGGCACGGGCGCCGAGATCGGCTCCATGAGCCTCATCAAGGGCGCGCGCAACCTGGAGGCGGCCAAGAAGTTCTATGAGTTGGCGCTCACGGCCTCGGCACAGGAGATGGGCGCGGCGGCCAAGCAGTTCCAGCTGCCCTCCAACAAGGCGGCGAAGGTGGATCCGCGCGTGCCCGACTTCAAGAAGATCAAGTTCATCGACTACGACTACGCCAAGTACGGCTCCTCAGCCGAGCGCCGGCGTCTGATCGGCAAGTGGGAGAAGGACGTCAACTCGCTGCCGCGCTGATGACGCGGATGGCCAAGCGCGGCCCCAGTCTGGGGGTGCGTCGGTGTTGAACCGCCGCGCCCGGTCTGCGCAGCGCTCCATTGCGGCCTGGGCGCTGCTGGGCTGCGTGCTGCTGCCCTGGTATTTTCCGCAGGACCTGACGTTGGCGACCAGCTTGCGCGGGGTGTTTGGCGGCGAGGCCACGGCTGGCGCGTTGGTCCAGGTGGTGCAGCATGGCCGGTCATGGCTGGGCGCGGCCATCGGTGCGTTGCTCGTGGCGCTGGCCGCCGGCTTCATGCCTGCCGGCCGGGCGCAGGGCCGGGTGCTGGTGGGCGTTGCGTTGTTGGGCCTGCTGGCGGTGCTGGGCGGCGGCTTTGCCATCGGGCTACGGGGCTGGAGCTTCGAGGTCTTGAACGGCTGGTTCGGCGAACTGCCGCGCGGCCAGATCGGCCTGGGCCTGGGCGGGGCCATCACGCTGCTCAGCCTGTTAATGCTGCTGGGCGCCGGCCTGGCGCGGCTGGGGCGCTTCCGCGGGGACGTTTTCGTGGCCGGTGCCGTGGTGCTGTGCTCGGCATTGCTGCTGCTCTTCGTGGCGCTGCCGGTGGCACGCAGCCTGCTGGGGGCTTTTGTCGACGAGGCGGGCGCCTGGTCGGGGGCGGCCCTGGTCGAGCGCCTGGCGCACGAGCGGGTCTGGGGCCTGTCGTGCCTGGCCGGCGGCGTGCGCTGCGGGGTAGCCTGGAACACGCTGTTCCTGGCGCTGCTCACGGCCACCGGCACCACGGTGATGGGCACGCTCATTGCGCTGTATGCCGAGCGCGGCAGCGCGCGCCTGCGCAAGCCGATGAACATCCTGGCGCTGCTGCCCATCATCACCCCGCCCTTCGTGGTGGGGCTGGGGCTGATCTTGCTGTTCGGCCGGGCCGGGTTGGTCAACCAGTTCCTGGAGTGGGCCTTCGGTATCCCGCCCACGCGCTGGTTCTACGGTCTGTTCGGGGTGTGGCTGGCGCAGATGTTCGCCTTCACGCCCATTGCTTTCATGATCATGCGTGGCGTGGTGCAGGGCATCTCGCCGAGCCTGGAGGAGGCTGCGCAGACCCTGCGCGCCTCGAGCATCCGCACCTTCATGACGGTGACGCTGCCGCTGCTCAAGCCGGGGCTGGCCAATGCCTTCCTGGTGGGTTTCATCGAGAGCATTGCCGACTTCGGCAACCCCATCATCGTGGGCGGCCAGTACTCGGTGCTGTCCACCGACATCTTCTTTGCCATCGTCGGCGCGCAGTACGACCAGGGCCGCGCCGCCTCGCTGGCCCTGGTGCTCACGGGCTTTGCGCTGGCGGTGTTCTTCCTGCAGCAGAAGGTGCTGGGCCGCTCAA
>JBIKMY010000140.1:0-5998 GCA_044358945.1 Rubrivivax sp. | reverse complement strand
GCTGCTTCGAACGAACACTGAAAAAGGATAGATATGAACGCCCTTGCAGAACCGCTGGCCCCCGCCGTTGACGAGATGCCGGTGCCCCTGGTCTTCACCGACAGCGCCGCGGCCAAGGTGGCCGACTTGGTGGCAGAGGAAGGCAACCCGGACCTGAAACTGCGCGTGTTCGTGCAAGGCGGTGGTTGCTCGGGCTTCCAGTACGGCTTCACCTTTGATGAGGTCGTCAATGAAGACGACACCCAGATGTCCAAGAACGGCGTCACCCTGCTCATCGACGCCATGAGCCTGCAGTACCTGGTGGGCGCCGAGATCGACTACAAGGAAGACCTGCAGGGTGCGCAGTTCGTGATCAAGAACCCGAACGCCACGACCACCTGCGGCTGCGGTTCTTCGTTCTCGGTCTGAGGTCCCGCACGGACCTCGGTCAAGCCGGCCTGCCTGTGGTTCAGGCGGGGTACCAGGCTCCCAGCACGCGGGGGCCGCGAGCACCGGTGACCGCTGGCAGATTGCCCGGCAGGCGCTGCATGTAGGCGTGGGCCAGCCACGCGAAGGCCAGCGCCTCCACCTGATCTGGCGGTACGCCTTGTGTGGCGGTGGAAGAAATCGCCACACCTGGCAGCAGGGCCGACAGGCGCTGCATCAGATGCCGGTTGAAAGCCCCGCCGCCGCACACCAGCAGTTGCGCCGTGAGGGGCGCGTGCCGGCGCAACTCCGTCGCAGCACAGTGGGCAGTCAGTTCGGCCAGCGTGGTCTGCACGTCCTGCGGTGTTCGCCCATGCTTGCCATCGTGCGATTCTGACTGCAGGGCCTGCTCCACCCAGGACAGGTGCAGCAGGTCGCGGCCCGTGCTCTTGGGCGGGGCCTTGGCGAAGAAGGGTTCCTGCAGCAGGCGCTGTAACAGGCCCGTGTCGATGTGGCCGCCGGCGGCCCAGCGTCCGCCATCATCGAAGGCCTGGCAGGTATGGCGCTCGCACCAGCCGTCCATCAGGGCATTGCCCGGGCCGCAGTCGAAACCGCTGACGCTGCCATCGGCGTGCAGCAGGGTGAGGTTGGCGATGCCGCCCACGTTGAGCACGGCTATGTGCTGGCCGGCGCGGCCGAACAGGCCCGCGTGAAAGGCCGGCACCAGCGGCGCACCCTGTCCGCCGGCGGCCACGTCGCGGCTGCGCAGGTCGCACACCGTCCCGATACCCGTCAGTTCGGCCAGCAGCGCGCCGTTGATCAGTTGCAGGGTGTAACCCGTGCCATCGAAGTCTTGGGGGCGGTGCCGTACGGTCTGGCCGTGGGCGCCCAGGGCGCTGACGTCCTTTGCCTCCAGGCCGCCACTGCGCAACAGTTGGTAAACCACATCGGCATAGCGGCGGGACACCTCGTTGGCGGCCAGGGCCGCCCGATGCAACTCGTCGGGGCCGGCCGCGTTCAACGCCAGCAGTTCAGCGCGCCACGCGGGTGCAAAGGGCTGGTGTGCATGCGCCAGCACCTGAGGCCGCGGGTGGGACCAATCGGCCAGCACGCCGTCCACGCCGTCAAGCGACGTGCCCGACATCAGCCCGATGTACAGCGCCATGGCGATGGCGCGCGCAAGCCTTACTCGAAGGCTGGACGCGAGCCCACCGTCTCGGCCAGGTCCAGCTTGCCCTGGACCACGCGCGACCACTCGGCAAACCGTGGGCGGGCGGCCGGATCCAGCGGCACGCTTTCAGAGGCCTTGGCGATCTTCAGCGGGTCCTGGTGAACACCGCCCACGCGGAATTCGAAGTGCAGATGCGGGCCGGTGGCCCAGCCGGTGGCCCCGACGGCGCCGATATGCTGCCCCTGGTCCACGCGCTGGCCCTTGCGCACGTCAATGCGGCTCAGGTGGGCATAGACCGTCACGCGGTCACCGCCGTGGCGCACATGGACTACGTTGCCGTAGCCGTTCTGCCAGCCAGCGAAATCCACCACTCCTTCGCCCACCACACGCACAGGCGTGCCGGTGGGTGCTGCGTAGTCCACGCCCAGGTGCGCGCGCATGCGCTGCAAGATGGGGTGCATCCTCATGGCAAAGCCCGAGGTCACGCGTGAGAACTCCATCGGGCTGGCCAGGAAGGCGCGCTTGCGGCTGCGGCCGCTCGGATCGAAGTAGGCGCCCTTGCCGCCAGACTCGAACCAGATGGCCTGGTGGGTCTTGCCGCCGTTGATGAATTCCGCCGCCAGCACACGCCCGGCGCCCTGGTTCCAGGGCACGGGTTCGCCGTCAGCCGTGACGGCTTCGTAGACGATGCTGAAGGTGTCGCCCTTGCGCAGTTCGCGGTGGAAATCGATTTCCGCGGAGAAGATCTCGGCCATCTGCGTGGCCACGACATCGGGAATGCGGGCCTCGTCCGTGGCGGCGAACAGGGAACTGCGGATGGTGCCGCTGGCCAGACGCGTCTGCGTTTCCAGCGCCACCAGGGCGCTGCGAACCGCGAAACGGCCGCCTTCCGGCTTGACGCTCAGTCGGGTGAAGTGAGTGGGCGCTGACCCAGAACTCTCGGCGGGCATGCGCACCACCAGTTCCAGCAGTTCACCGCGTGCGCCCACCCGGCTGTGCACCAGACGCCCGGCCCGCCCTTCCAGTGCACGGCGAAGTGTCGGGTCCTGGCGCAGGGCGGCCAGCGTGCCGGTGTCGGAGATGCCCAGGCGCCTCAGGGTGGTGTCCAGGGCAGCCCCCGGCCGCGTGACTTCGCTGAAGCTCAGCTCAAGCCCATGATCAGCCAGCGCTTCGAGCTGTGGGCCGATCTCCACGGTGGCGACGTTCTCGGAGACGGTCTGGACGGGCAGCAAAGCCGCGTCCGGCGCCAGCGGTGCTACCGCAAAGGCCACAGCACCCAGGCCGCCCAGCAGGCCTGCAGCGGCCAACGTGACGGTCCTGGAATGTCTTGCCTTGAAGAGGGCGGCGGCTTGGCCGTATCGCTCGAGAAGATCCAAGAAAAACCCTGCCAAAAAACGCTGCCGGCCTCACCTGAGAGCGAGGCAGCCGCTCATGTCTCAAACGTGGAGTGACGCTCCTGCAAAAGCCCGGGATGCAAAGGGCGGTCGCCTAGAATAGAGCCGTGCTGCAGAGTCGCTCGCCATGGGCGGTCAACCTGCCTCCGAGTGCGGCGCAGTATAGCAACCGACTGTCCGCGCAAGGCCCCAAAACCCCTTGTCCGCCGTGCCATGTCGCTGCCTGACTCTTCCGTGATCGCGCCCCAGGATTCCGCCCACCCCGTGGATGACCAGGTCCGTCAGGCCCTGGCGGTGTGCCTGCGCGGCTGCGAGGAACTGCTGCCCGAAGCCGATTGGGTGAAGAAGCTGGCGTGCTCGCAGGCCACCGGCGTGCCGCTGCGCATCAAGTTCGGCATGGACCCCACCGCACCTGACCTGCACCTGGGTCACACCGTGGTGCTTAACAAGATGCGCCAGTTGCAGGACCTGGGGCATGTGGTGATTCCGCTGATCGGTGACTTCACCACCATGATCGGTGATCCGTCCGGCCGCAACTCCACGCGCCCGCCGCTCACGCGCGAGCAGATCGAGGCCAACGCCAAGACCTACTTCGACCAGGTGGGGCTGGTCATCGACATGGGCCGCGCCGAAGTGCGCTGGAACAGCGAGTGGAGCGACCCGCTGGGCGCGCGCGGCATGATCTCGCTGGCCTCGCGCTACACCGTGGCGCGAATGATGGAGCGCGATGACTTCGCCAGGCGCTTTGCCGGCGGAGTCTCGATTTCGGTTCACGAGTTTCTCTACCCGCTGATGCAGGGCTACGACTCGGTGGCACTGAAGTCCGACCTGGAACTGGGTGGCACCGACCAGAAGTTCAACCTGCTGGTGGGCCGGCACCTGCAGCAGGAGTGGGGCCAGGAGCCCCAGTGCATCCTCACCATGCCCTTGCTCGAGGGTCTCGACGGCGTCGAGAAGATGAGCAAGAGCAAGAACAATTACATCGGGATCACCGAACCTGCGAACACGATGTTTGCCAAGGTCTTGTCCATCAGCGACACGCTCATGTGGCGCTGGTACACGCTGCTGAGCTTCCGCTCCGAGGCGGAGATTGCAGCGTTGAAGGCTGAGGTGGCCGCGGGTCGCAATCCCAAGGACGCCAAGGTGATGCTGGCGCGTGAGATCACCTCGCGCTTCCATGGTTCGGCCGCAGCCGATGCGGCCGAGCAGGACTTCCAGAACCGCGCCGCCGGGGGTGTGCCCGATGTCATTCCCGAGGTGGGCCTGTCTGGGGCGCCCCTGGGCATTGGCGCGCTGCTGAAGCAGGCGGGTCTGGCACCATCCACCACAGAGGCGCTGCGTCTGGTAGACCAGGGCGGCGTGCGCGTGGACGGCTCGGCGGTCAGCGACCGTGGCTTGAAGCTGTCGGCCGGCACCTACGTGGTGCAGGTGGGCAAACGCAAGTTCGCGCGCGTCACCCTCGCATAGCCGCTGGGACATGCAGGTCCCATGCAGGTCCGTTCTTACCTGAAGCTCTCGATCGCGGTGGCGCTGGCCACCATTGCGCTCAAGACCGGCGCGTGGTGGGTGACGGATTCTGTGAGCTTGCTCTCGGATGCGTTGGAGTCGCTGGTCAATCTGGCCGGGGCGATGTTCGCGCTCACCATGGTGACCGTGGCCGACCAGCCGGCCGATGCCGATCACCCCTATGGCCACCACAAGGCCGAGTACTTCTCCAGCGGCTTCGAGGGCGTTCTGATCGTGGTGGCGGCACTGGCCATCATCTGGGCCGCGGGGCACCGGCTGCTGGATCCGCAGCCCCTGGAGGACGTGGGCCTGGGGCTGGCGCTGTCGGTGGCCAGTTCGGTGCTCAACGGCGCGCTGGCGTTTGCCATGCTGCGCAAGGCACGCGAGCACCGATCGATGGCGCTCGAGGCCGATGCACGGCACCTGATCACCGACGTGTGGACGTCTGCCGGCGTGGTGGTGGGCCTGCTGGCCGTGAAGTTCACGGGCTGGTTGTGGCTGGACCCGGCGGTGGCCATCCTGCTGGCGCTGAACATCCTGCGCGAAGGGGGCTCTCTGGTGCGCCGGTCGGCCGACGGGCTGATGGACCGCGCGCTGGAGCCCGAGGTGCGCGCCGAGATCGAGAATACCCTGGACGTCTTTCGCCACCAGGCCATTCGCTTTGACCACGTCACCACCCGGCGGGCGGGTCAGCGCCGCTTTGTCGACCTGCACATGCACATGCCCTCGGGCTGGACGTTGGGGCGTGCTGCCGCCGTGCGCACTTCCGTGGAGCAGGCGCTGATGAGCGCTGTGCCCGGCCTGCGGGCCTCCATCCAGTTGCTGCCCATGGACGTGGAGGCGCACTTCGACGACCCTAGGGACCTGCTGTGATCGCGCTGCTGCAGCGGGTGGCGCAGGCCCGGGTGGAAATCGGCGGGCAGGCGGTGGGTGCCATCGGTGCCGGGCTGCTGATGCTGGTGTGTGCGGAGCCCGAGGACACCCCGGCCGTGGCCTCCAAGATGGTGGACAAGGTGCTGAAGCTGCGCATCTTTGCTGACGACCAGGGGCGGATGAACCGCAGCGTGCAGGACACCGCGGGCGGTCTTCTGATCGTGTCGCAATTCACCCTGGCGGCCGACACCCGTGGCGGCAACCGCCCGAGCTTCACCGCCGCTGCGCCGCCGGCGCCGGGAGAGGCGCGGTACGAGACGGGGCTGCGCCTGGCCCGCGAGCGCCACCCGCAGGTGGCCTGCGGCCGCTTTGGGGCGGATATGCAGGTGCACCTCGTCAACGACGGGCCGGTGACGATTCCGCTGCGCATCTCGGCCTGAGATCGCTGCCTGCACTGGGTCGGTGCGTGCGCCTGTGGCTTGCGTGCAGGCACAAAAAAGCCGGCCCTGGGGCCGGCTTTGTGCAGCGGATGTGCGGGTTGATCAGTCTGCGTACTGGCCGGCGGCCTTGATGACCGGGCCCCACTTGTTGATCTCGGCCTCGACAAACTTCTTGTGTTCGGCTGAACCCAGGCGCGCGTCGGTGATCA
>JBIKMY010000139.1:0-6064 GCA_044358945.1 Rubrivivax sp. | reverse complement strand
TCGGGCGCCTCCACCGGCAGCCGCGAGGCCATCGAACTGCGTGACGGCGACAAGGGCCGCTACCTGGGCAAGGGCGTGCTGCGCGCGGTGGAGCACATCAACACCGAGATCTCCGAAGCCGTGATGGGCCTGGACGCCAGCGAGCAGGCCTTCCTGGACAAGACCCTGATCGACCTGGACGGCACAGAGAACAAGAGCAAGCTCGGCGCCAACGCCACGCTGGCCGTGAGCATGGCCGTGGCCCGCGCTGCGGCCGAGGAGTCCGGCCTGCCGCTGTACCGCTACTTCGGCGGCATGGGCGGCATGCAGATGCCCGTGCCGATGATGAACGTCATCAACGGCGGCGCGCACGCCAACAACAGCCTGGACCTGCAGGAGCTGATGATCATCCCCGTGGGCGCGCCGAGCTTCCGCGAAGCGGTGCGCTGGGGGGCCGAGACCTTCCACGCGCTGAAGAAGATCATCGACAGTCGCGGCATGCCCACCGCCGTGGGTGACGAAGGCGGCTTCGCCCCGAACGTGGAGAGCCACGAGGCGGCCATCCAGATGATCCTCGAGGCCATCGACAAAGCCGGCTACACCGCCGGCGAGCAGATCGCCATCGGTCTGGACTGCGCAGCCAGCGAGTTCTTCCACGACGGCCTGTACGTGCTCGAAGGCGAAGGCGGGTTGAAGCTCACGGCTGAGGCCTGGACCGACATGCTGGCCACCTGGGTGGACAAATACCCCATCATCAGCATCGAGGACGGCATGCACGAGGGCGACTGGGCAGGCTGGAAGCACCTGACCGAACGCCTGGGCAAGAAGGTGCAGCTGGTGGGTGACGACCTCTTCGTCACCAACACCAAGATCTTGAAGCGCGGCATCGACGAGCGCATCGCTAATTCCATCCTCATCAAGATCAACCAGATCGGCACCTTGACCGAGACCTTTGCTGCCATCGAGATGGCCAAGACGGCGGGCTACACCGCTGTCATTAGCCACCGCTCGGGCGAGACCGAAGACTCCACCATCGCCGATATCGCGGTGGGCACCAACGCTGGCCAGATCAAGACCGGCTCCATGAGCCGCAGTGACCGCATCGCCAAGTACAACCAGCTGCTGCGCATCGAGGAAGACCTCGGTGACGTGGCCCGCTACCCCGGGCGGGCGGCGTTCTACAACCTGCGCTGAGGCTGCCGCAAGCCCGGGTCTGCCACCGTCATGCGCTGGGTCACCCTCTCCCTGGCTGTCTTGCTGCTGCTGGTGCAGGCCGACCTTTGGCTGGGGCGAGGCAGCCTGCCGCAGGTGTGGAAGCTGCAGCGCGAACTCCAGGCCCAGCAGGACACGAATGAACGGGCCCGCGAGCGCAACGCCCGCGTCACAGCCGAGGTCACCGACCTCAAGGAAGGCCTGGAGATGGTGGAAGACAAGGCCCGCAGCGAGCTGGGCATGATCAAGCCTGACGAAGTGCTGGTGCAGGTGACCAAGCGCCGGTGAAAGCCCCTGAGCGGGCGACCCATGCGCCAAGGTGCCCGGGCTCATCACCCGCCCCCAGTTCCTGGAGCCCCTTCCAACCCCGATGGACACCCTGCGCCTGATCTTCGGCCCCCTGCTGGCGCCGGCCTTCACGCTCTGGGGCAGCCCGGTGACTTGGGCCGAAGTAGCAGCCTTCGCCCTGGCTTTGTGGATGGTGGAACGCAACATCCGTGTGCATCCGCTGGGCTGGCCGCTGGCGATGGCCAGCTCGGCCCTTTATGCCCTGTTGTTTGCCGACAGCAAGCTTTACGGCGAGGCGGCGTTACAGGGCTTCTTCATCGCCGTCTCGGCGTGGGGCTGGCGCCAGTGGCTGCGCGGCACGGAGGCCGGCGGCGCGCCGTTGCAGGTGCGGTTCATGCCCGCGAGGCACCGCTGGACCGTTGCGGCGGCCACGCTGCTGGCCTGGCCGGCCCTGGCCCTGCTGCTCAAGCGCGCCACCGACAGCGATGTACCCTGGCTGGACGCCCTGCCCACCGTGGCCAGCGTCGCGGGGCAGTGGCTGCTGGCCCGCAAGCGAGTGGAAGCCTGGGCGGTATGGCTGGCGGTGAATGTCTTCAGCGTAGGGCTGTTCATCCACAAGGCGCTATGGCTGACGGCCCTGCTGTACGCCGTGTTTGCGGTGCTGTCGATCCTGGGCTGGCAGGCCTGGCAGCGCCTGGCCCAGGCATCGGGCAGGCGACCATGAGCCACGAGCCGCTCATCATCGCGGTGCTGGGCGCCGAGAGCACGGGCAAGACCTCCCTGGCGCAGGGCCTCAGCGCTCATCTGTCGCAGACCACCAGCTTGCGCTGCACCTGGGTGCCGGAATGGCTGCGCCAATGGTGCGCCGATCAGGGGCGTACCCCGCGGGCGGACGAGCAAGCCGCCATCGCGCATACGCAGCACCAGCACATCGAGGCCGCAGCACGGGACCACGACATCGTGGTGGCCGACACGACCGCCCTGATGACCGCCGTCTACAGCCTGCAGATCTTCGGCGATGCGAGCCTGCGTGAGTCCGCGTTGGCTCTGCACCGCAGAACGGACCTGACCTTGCTAACCGCGCTGGACCTGCCGTGGGTGCCCGACGGCCACCAGCGCGACGGTCCACATGTGCGCGAACCGGTGGATGCCACCGTGCAGCAGTGGCTGATCCAGGCAAGACTGCCCTTCGCGCGGGTGCAAGGGCTGGGGCAGGCCCGGCTGACCAGTGCCTTGCAAGCCTGCACAGCACCCTTGCAGGCGCTGCTGCAAGCCCGCCAAGCCCGCCAAGACCGCCCCGGGGCGGCCGCGTTTCAGTTCACCGCGTCAGAACCCGGCGGGTGATCGGCCAGGGCGATGAAGAGCTCGCCCACGTCCACGGCATCGAAGCGGTACTGGGCGCCGCAGAACTCGCAGCCCACCTCCACGTTGCCGCGCTCGGCGACGATGCCGTCCACCTCCTGGCGGCCCAGCGACAGCAGCATGCCGCCCACGCGCTGGCGGGAGCAACTGCAGGCAAAGCGCGGCTGCAGGGGCTCGAAACGAAGCACCTTTTCCTCCCAGAACAGGCGGCGCAGCACGGTGTCGGCGTCCAGACCCAGCAGTTCGTCACGGGTGAGCGTGGCCGCCAGGTGGGCGATGCGGTTGAAGCCTTCGCTCAGGCCGATGTCGTCCTCGTTACGACGAGCGCTGCGGCCCTCCAGGTTGCCTTGGCCTTCCACCGGCAGGCGCTGGATCAGCAAGCCGGCCGCCATGTCGTCGTTGGCCGCCAGTACCAGCCGGGTGTCGAGCTGTTCGCTCTGCAGCATGTAGTGCTCCAGCACGTGGCTGAGTTCCTGCAGGGGTTCGCGCTGGTCGCCATGCAGCGGCACCACGCCCTGGTAGGGCTGTTGGCCAGGCAGGCGGTCCTGCGGGTCCAGCGTGATGGCGCAGCGGCCCTGGCCGTGCACGTTGAGCAGCGCTTCCAGGCGGGCCCCTTCAGGCACGTCGCCCCGCACCGAGGCGGTGACCCGGAACGACAAATCGGGCCGTGCTTCGGCCACCGCCAGCTTCACGGGCCCGTCACCCTGCATCTGCAGGATCAAAGCGCCGTTGAACTTGATGTTGGCCTGCATCAGCACCCCTGCCGCAGCCATCTCGCCCAGCAGGCTGCGCACCGGGGCGGGATAGGCGCCCGCACCGCCCTGGGCCGCCTCGCGCCGCGCCAGCAACTCGCGCCAGCTGCCGGTCAGGCGCACCAGCATGCCGCGCACCGGCAAGCCTTCGAACAGGAACTTGTGAAGTTCATCCATGAAGAGGTCCGTCCACGCGGCGCAGCCCGTCCCGGTGCCTGCGCGCGTTGGCCACGTAGTTCTCGGCGCTGCGGCGCAGTCGCTGCGCCTGCTCAGGGCTCAGTTCGCGCACCACCTTGGCCGGCGAGCCCATGATCAGGCTGTTGTCGGGGAACTCCTTGCCCTCCGTGACCAGTGCGCCGGCACCGACCAGGCAGTTGCGGCCGATCCTGGCGCCGTTGAGCACCACGGCCTGGATGCCGATGAGCGAACCGTCGCCGATCGTGCAGCCGTGCAGGGTGACCTGGTGGCCGACCGTCACCCCCTGCCCGACGGTCAAGGGGAAGCCGTGGTCGGTATGCAGCACGCTGGCGTCCTGCACATTGCTGCCTTGCCCGATGGTGATGAGCTCGTTGTCGCCACGGATCACCACGCCGTACCAGACGCTGGCGTTGGCCTCAAGCCTGACATTGCCTATGACGGTGGCGTTGTCGGCCACCCAGGCGGTTTCGTGGAGGTGGGGGGTGCAGTCGGTTAGGGCAAATACGGCCATGGGAGCCTTGCGGGGGACGCTGAAGCAATGGAAGATCGAGGTTTGAAAAACCCATTGATTCTAGGGATGGACCTGCGCTGCATTGCCCTGGACGCCTTGGCCGAGCCTGACCCCGCACGCAAGGTGGCAGCGGTGGAGGCCGGCTGGGCCATGGTCCAGGCGGGCTGCGAAGCCAACGCCCGCCTGGAACTGACCGCACGCCTGCCCCTGCCCGGCCGGCCGGCGTGCCCCCGCCTGGTGGAGCCCGCCGAGGTGCCCCGCCGCAGTCCCTTCACCCCACTGGGCCGTGCGGCCCTGCTGCACGCGGTGGCGCACATCGAGTTCAACGCCATCAACCTGGCATTGGACGCCGCCTGGCGATTTGGCGGAATGCCCCAGGGCTTCTACCGCGACTGGTGGTTCGTGGCCGCCGACGAGGCGCGCCATTTCGGCCTGCTGCGCACCCATCTGCAGTCCATGGACCATGACTACGGTGACTTCGAGGCGCACGACGGCCTGTGGAGCATGGCCGACAAGACCGCCGCAGACATCGTGGCGCGCATGGCGCTGGTACCGCGCACGCTAGAGGCCCGCGGACTGGACGCCACGCCCCCGATGCAGGCGCGCCTGGCGCGCGCCGGCGACCAGCGCGCCGTGGAGATCCTGGGGGTGATCCTGCACGACGAGGTGGAGCATGTGGCCATCGGCAACCGCTGGTACCGCTGGCTGTGCGAGAGGCAGGGCTTGGACCCGGTGAACCACTACCCCGTGCTGGCCGAACGCTACGGCGCTCCGCGCCTGAAGGGGCCCTTCAACCTGGACGCACGCAGCCGGGCAGGCTTCACGGCACAGGAGTTGTCGACCCTGCCCGTGGATTGACGCGCGCTCACCCCCGCGGGTGGTGTCGCGCATGCAGCTGCCGCAGCCGCTCCCGCGCCACGTGGGTGTAGATGGTGGTGGTGGAGATGTCGGCGTGGCCCAGCAGCATCTGCACGGCGCGCAGGTCGGCGCCGTGGTTCAGCAGATGGGTGGCGAAAGCGTGGCGCAGGGTGTGGGGCGACAAGGGCACCTGGACGCCGGCCTGAAGGGCATGGCGCTTGATCAGCACCCAGAACATCTGACGGGTCATGGGGCCGCCGCGGACGGTGACAAACAGTGCGTCGCTCACCTGTCCGCGCAAAACGGCCGAGCGCGCCTCGGCCAGGTAGCGGCGCAGCCAGCCATGCGCTTCCTCGCCAAAGGGCACCAGACGCTCCTTGGAGCCCTTGCCCGTGACCCGCAGCGCCCCCTCGTTCAGGCCCACATGCACCGATTTCAAGCCCACCAGCTCGCTCACGCGCAGCCCGCTGGCGTACATCAGCTCCAGCATGGTGCGGTCTCGCAGGCCCAGCGGGGTTTCCGGGTCGGGCGCGGCCAGCAGCGCCTCCACCTGTGCCTCGCTCAGGGTCTTGGGTACACGCAAGGGCTGGCGCGCGGCCAGCAACTTCAGCGTGGGGTCGGCGGTGCACAGGTGTTCGCGCAACGCCCAGCGGAAAAAGCGCTTGAACACCGTGAGCCGCCGGTTGGCCGTGGTGGCCCGGGTGGCCGCGTGGCGGGCGCTCATGTAGGCCAGCAGGTCGGACTCCTGGGTGTGCTCCAGGGTCCGATCGGACGACTGCTCCAGCCAGGCGGCGAACAGGCCGAGATCGCGCCGGTAAGCCGCCAGCGTCAGCGGCGCCAGACCGTCCTCCACCCACAGGGCGTCGATGAAGCGGTCGATCAGGGCGGCGCTGCGCAATGCTCG
>JBIKMY010000185.1:0-4889 GCA_044358945.1 Rubrivivax sp. | reverse complement strand
ACCAGGGCTCTACCAGGCCGGGCGGCGCGAACCACACCGTCACCAGCATGACGCCCGTGCCCACGCACAGGCCGCGAACGATGGACGCCCCCACATAGGCCAGGTACCAGGCCGCCGGCGACAAGGGCGTGACCAGCAGGAACACCAGGTTGCCGGTGATCTTGCTCTGGATGAGGGATGAACTGCTGTTGGCAAAGCTGTTCTGCAGCACGCTCATCATCACCAGCCCGGGGATCAAAAAGCTGGTGTAGCCCACACCGGGAAAGACCTCCACATGCTCTTCCAGCACGTGGCCGAAGATCAGCAGATACAGCATGGCTGTGAGCACGGGGGCGGCCACGGTCTGGAAGGCCACTTTCCAGAAGCGCAGCACCTCCTTGCGGAACAGCGGGCCCACACCTTCGAGTCTCATGCGGTGGCCCCCTGCGCGGCGGGCAAGGCCGGCTGCGCCCCGCTCATGATCTGCACGAACACATCCTCCAGGTCGGCGCGGCCGATTTCCAGGTCTTCCGGCGCGATGCCGGCCTGCCGCAGGGCGGCCAGGTGCTGCTCCACCTCGGCCGCGTCATGCGCCTTGAGCTGCACGATGCGGCCGGTGACACGGGCCTGCGCCGCCAGGTCGGCCGGCAGCGCCTGGTCGGTCTTGAAGCGCAGCATGGTGCTGGCCGTGCCGGCCAGCAGGGCCGAGGTGCGGTCCAGCGCCACCACCCGGCCTGCCTTCAGCATGGCAATGCGGTGGCACAGCGCCTCGGCTTCCTCCAGGTAGTGCGTGGTCAGCAGCACCGTGTGGCCCTCGCGGTTCAGGCGTGCGATGAACTTCCACAGCATCTGGCGCAGTTCCACGTCCACCCCGGCCGTGGGCTCGTCCAGCACGATGACCGGCGGACGGTGCACCAGCGCCTGCGCCACCAGCACGCGCCGCTTCATGCCCCCGGAGAGCTGGCGCATGTTGGCGTGCGCCTTGTCGGACAGGCCCAGTTCGGCCAGCACCTCGTCGATCCAGGCGTCGTTGCCCTTCACGCCAAAGTAGCCGCTCTGGATGCGCAGCGTCTCGCGCACGCTGAAGAAGGGGTCGAACACCAGCTCCTGCGGCACGATGCCCAGAGACTTGCGCGCGGCCGCGTAATCAGTCACCACGTCGTGGCCCATCACCGTGACCGTGCCCTCGGTGGCCCGCGCCAGCCCGGCCAGGATGCTGATCAGCGTAGTCTTGCCCGCGCCATTGGGCCCCAGCAGGCCAAAGAACTCGCCCTGCTCAATGTCGAAACTGACGTCGTCCAGCGCCCTGAGGGTGCCGCGCGTGCCGGAGTAGGTCTTGCCGACGTGGCGGAAACGGATGGCAACGGCGCTGCTGGACATGAACGCCGGATTGTAGGCAGGGCCTGCGGCCGCGCCGGCCCAGCGCGGTCAGCCGGGCCCCGCCAGCAGCTCGTCCAGATTGCGGGTGATCTCCTGCTCGATGCGCTCGCTGAAGGCGCCCAGCAGAAAACCCAGGCGGGCGCGCAGCTCGAAGCATTGGGCGGAGACCTCCACAGTGCCGCTGGCGCCGGCGCGCTCGAAGCGGATGGTGTCGGCCGCTTCGCCGGCCACGCATGCGCAGCTCATGCCCAGGCGGTCGCGCGCGTCGTCCATCCAGCGCTGGGCCACGGTACGGGCGGCCTCCAGCCCCAGGTCATGTTCGCGGCGGATGTGGATGTCGGGCATGGGATCAGGTCGGTAGGGGGTGGGCGAAAGGTGGGAAGAAGCGGTCACGGCGCGGCCGGTGCGGCGCCGGCCTGCAAGGCCGCGCGGCGCTGCTGCGCCGGCAGCGCCGCCAGGCGCACCACCTCGGCATGGAAGCGCGCGAAATCACGCCCTTCACGCTCGAACAGGCGCTCAAAGGCCGGCACCAGGTCTTCGTAGGCGCCCTGCACGGCCAGGGCGGCGTTGTTGACCTGGGCGAACCAGGCGTCGTAGCCGGTGAAGCCCTGCCATGGGCCGGCCTTGAGGCGGGCGTGGTCCTCGCGGAGCTTCTGCAGGCGCTCGGCCTTGCGTTCGCGCAGGGCATCCGGGGCCATGCGGCTGCGGTACAGGGCCTGCAGATCGCGCCGCGCCTGCGCGGTGATCCGGCGAAAGTCCTGGCGCCGGGCCTCCAGCGTGGCCGCCTCCTGCTGGGCCGCCGCGCCCGCCCCGGCCAGCCAGCGCTGGAGGCCCAGGCGCTCCAGCGCGGTGGCGTAGGACTCGTTGAAGGCCGTGTCGTCGGCCACGTAGACCACCTGGTGCGCCAGTTCGTGGAACAGCAGGCGCGCCAGCTCGGATTCCGGCCAGCGGATGAAGGTGCTCAGCAGCGGGTCACCGCCCAGCCAGTTGGTCCAGCCCAGGGTGGAGTAGGCCGGCACGCCGTAGACGCTGACGTCCAGCCCCTGGCCGCGCAGTTCCACCGCCAAGGCATCGGCCGGCGCGCGCTGGAAGTAGCCGCGGTAGCCCACGCAGCCCATCACCGGGAAGCACCAGGTCTTGAGCGTGAGCGACAGCTCGGGCGTGGCCACCACGTTCCACACGACGGCGCTGCGGTCCAGCTCGGCAAAGCGGCGGTAGCTGGCGTTGTCCGGCAGCTTGAGTTCGTCCACCGCGAAGGCGCGCAGGCGCTGAGCCAGCCGCAGCCGCTCGCGCAGGGCCGCGGGGGTGTCCGGATCGGCCACCCACTGCTCTACCGGGCGAGCGCGCTGCAGCAGGTCCAGGTGACCCCCGACCGCCTGGGTGTAGTACGACAGGCCGCAGCCGGTGAGGCCCAGGGCCGACACGAGGGTCAACGCTGCCAGTGCCATGGCCCGCCATGCCAGCCATGGCCCGCCCGCGCGAGCAGCCCAGGCGCGACGCAGATCCGGGGCTCGCGTCACGCCGCCCGCACCTCGACCAGACAGTCGTAGAAAGCAGCAGCGCGGCCCAGGTCGGTCAGGCGCTGGTGGGTGAGCTCGTTGACATTGGTGCCGTCCAGCCCCAGCTTGCGCCACCAGATGCCCAGGCCGTTCACCACCCCGGGCCGCGCCCGCGTGGTCACGGCCGCCTTGCAACGGTAGACTCCGCGGTCGTTGAAGACCTCCACAACGGCGCCGTCCGACACGGATCGCGCATCAGCGTCTTCAGGGTGGATCTCCAGCAGCGGCTCGCCCTCGATGTCGCGCAGGCTCTTGACGTTGACGAAGGTGGAGTTGAGAAAGTGCCGCGCGGGCGGCGAGATCATGGCCAGGGGGTAGCGCGCGGCCAAGTCCGGGGTGGACTCTGCGCTCTCGTGGTTGGGCAACGCATCGGGTACGCCGTATTGCGGGTGGTCGGCCCAGGCCCGGCCCGAGGGTGTGGGAAAGCCGCCGTGGGCAAACGGCTGCTCCGGCACCGGCAGGCGCACCCAGCCCCGGGCGCTGAGCTGATCGAAATCCACCTGCTCCGGCTTGAAGGCCTGCCGCGCCAGGGCTTCGTCGCTGTCGGCAAAGCAGGGCTCGTCAAAACCCAGACGCTGCGCCAGGGCGCGGAAAACCTCAGTGTTCGGCCGGGCCTCGCCCACGGGCGCGATGGCCGGGTGGTTGATGAGCGCGTAGGTGTGGCCGTAGGAGCGGTGCACGTCCAGGTGCTCCAGCTGCGTGGTGGCGGGAAGCACATAGTCCGCCAGATCGGCGGTGTCGGTCATGAAGTGCTCCAGCACCACGGTGAACAGGTCTTCGCGCGCAAAGCCCGCCACCACCTGGCGCGACTGCGGCGCCACGGCCACCGGGTTGCTGTTGTAGACCACCACGGCCTCGATGCGGGGGCCGAACTCGGCCGAAGGCTCACGCAGCAGGTCCTCACCGATGGTGCTCATGTTGATGACGCGCGGCAGCGGCTGCGGCATGAGATCGGGCCGCTCCAGCGCGGCCGAATCCACCGCCGGCGCAAACCAGCCCGAGGCCGACAGCAGCATGCCGCCGCCGCGGTGGCGCCACGCGCCCGTCAGGCAGGGCAGCAAAGCCACCAAGCGCACGGCGTTGCCGCCGCCGCGGGCGCGCTGCATGCCGTAGTTCAGGCGGATGGCCGCCGGCTGCGTGCGGCCGTACCGCTGCGCCAGGTCCCTGATCTGCTGCGCCGGCACGCCGCAGACCTCGGCTGCGCGCTCCGGTGGCCATTGCAGGGCGCGCTCGCGCAGCGCCGGCCAGCCTTGGACATGGCGGTCCAGGTAGTCGTGGTCAAGCAGGTCATGCGCGATCAGCTCGTGCATCAGCGCCAGCGCCAGCGCCCCGTCGCTGCCCGGGCGCAGCGCCAGGTGCTGGTGGCACTTGTCGGCCGTTTCGGTGCGGCGCGGGTCGATGCACACCAGCGTAGCCCCGTTGCGCTTGGCCTGCTGGGCAAACGTCCAGAAGTGCAGGTTGGAGGCGATGGAATTGCTGCCCCAGATAAGGATGAGCTTCGCGTGGGCGAAGTCCTCCACGTGCATGCCCACCTTGCCGCCGTAGGTGGCCATCAGCCCTTCGGCGCCGGCGCTGGCGCAGATGGTGCGGTCCAGGCGCGAGGCCCCGAGGCGGTGGAAAAAGCGCGCGGCCATGCTCTCGCCCTGGACCAGCCCCATGGTGCCGGCGTAGCTGTAGGGCAGGATGGCCTGCGCCGCGCCGGGCCCGCGGCCGGCAATGGCTTTCAGGCGCGCGGCGATGTCGTCCAGCGCCTCGTCCCAGCCCACCGGCTCGAAGCGCGGCGGGCCGGACTTCGGCCCCACGCGCTTGAGCGGCTGCAGCACCCGCTCCGGGTGGTAGCTGCGCTCGGCGTAGCGGCTGACCTTGGTGCACAGCGCGCCGTGCGTGGGCGGGTGGTCCGGATCACCCTGGATGCGGATGACGCGCCCGGCCTGCACGGTGACGTGCATGGCGCAGGTGTCGGGGCAGTCG
>JBIKMY010000138.1:0-6097 GCA_044358945.1 Rubrivivax sp. | reverse complement strand
GGAGAGTCACCCATGAACGCACGCCAGGGATTCATCGGCCAGTCCGTCGAGCGCCGCGAGGACTCGCGCTTTCTCACCGGTCAGGGGCAGTACACCGACGACATCACGCTGCACGGCCAGAGCTACGCGCACTTCCTGCGCTCGCCTTATGCCCATGCCCGCATCACCTCGCTGGACACGGCGGCCGCGGCGGCGGCGCCCGGTGTGCTGGGCGTCTTCACTGGCGAGCACTTCAAGGCCGTGGGCGGGCTGCCCTGTGGTTGGTTGATCAACAGCCTGGACGGCAGCCCCATGAAGGAGCCCAAGCACCCGGTGCTGGCCGACGGGAAGGTGCGCTATGTGGGTGACCGCGTGGCCATGGTGGTGGCGGACACCCTCGAGCAGGCCAAGGCCGCTGCCGCCTTGATCGAGGTGGGCTATGAGGAGCTGGCGCCGGTCGTGGATACGGCCAAGGCTTTTGGTGCGGGCAGTGCAGTGCACGACGAAGCGCCCGACAACCAGTGCTACCACTGGGGCATCGGCGACAAGGCCGGCACCGAGGCGGCGTTCGCGCAAGCTGCCCATGTGACCACGCTGTCCTTTCGCAACAACCGCCTCATCCCCAATGCGATGGAGCCTCGGGCTGCCAACGCCGCCTACAACCCGCACGAGGACAGTTACACGCTCTATGTGAGCAACCAGAACCCGCACGTCGAGCGCCTGCTGATGTGCGCCTTTGTGCTGGGCATCCCCGAGCACAAGCTGCGCGTGGTGGCGCCCGATGTGGGCGGCGGCTTTGGCAGCAAGATCTACCTCTACGGCGAGGAGACTGCCCTTGTGTGGGCGAGCAAGCAGATTCGACGGCCCATCAAGTGGACCTGTGACCGCAGCGAGGCTTTCCTGTCCGACGCGCATGGCCGCGACCACGTGTCGCTGGCGGAACTGGCGCTGGACAAGGACGGGCACTTCCTGGGACTGAGGGCCACCACCACGGCCAACATGGGTGCCTACCTGTCCACGTTTGCGAGCTGCATCCCCACCATCCTGCACGCCACCTTGTTGGCCGGGCAGTACAAGACGCCCAAGATCTGGTGCGAGGTCAAGGCGGTGTTCACCAACACGGCGCCGGTGGATGCCTACCGCGGCGCTGGTCGGCCCGAGGCCACTTATCTGCTGGAGCGCATCGTCGAGACGGCTGCCACCGAGATGGGCATCGACCCGGCCGAGATCCGCCGCCGCAACTTCATCACCACCTTCCCCTACGCCACGCCTGTAGGGCTGACGTACGACGTGGGCGACTACAACGCTACGCTCACCCGCGGCATGGAACTGGCCGATGTGGCGGGCTTTGCCGCCCGCAAGGCAGCCAGTGCGGCCAAGGGCTTGAAGCGCGGTATCGGCTACGCCTGCTACATCGAGGCCTGCGGCATCGCGCCTTCCTCCGTGGCGGGCGCGCTGGGCGCGCGGGCCGGACTGTTCGAGGCCGGCGAGGTGCGTGTGCACCCCACCGGAAAGGTCACCGTGTTCACCGGCAGTCACAGCCACGGCCAGGGGCACGAGACCACCTTCGCGCAGGTGGTGGCCGACAAACTCGGCATCCCGATGGAGGACGTGGACATCCAGCACGGCGACACCGGCAAGGTGCTGTTCGGCATGGGCACCTACGGCAGCCGTTCCCTGGCGGTGGGCGGCACGGCCATCGTCAAGGCGGTGGACAAGATCATCAGCAAGGGCCGCAAGATTGCCGCCCACCTGATGGAGGCTGCGGACACCGACGTGGTCTTCGAGGATGGGCAGTTCAAGGTGGCGGGCACGGACAAGGCCGTGCCCTTCGCCAGCGTGGCTTTGACGGCCTATGTGCCGCACAACTTCCCGCACGACAAACTCGAGCCGGGCCTGAACGAGAACGCCTTCTACGACCCCAGCAACTTCACCTATCCCGCGGGTACCTACATCTGTGAGGTCGAGGTGGACCCAGCCACCGGCCACACCCGGGTGGACCGCTTCACCGCCTGCGACGACTTCGGCAACGTGGTCAACCCCATGATCGTGGAGGGCCAGGTGCATGGTGGTCTGGCCCAGGGCATCGGGCAGGCCTTGCTTGAGCACGGTGTGTACGACACGGCCAGCGGGCAGTTGCTGTCCGGCAGTTACATGGACTACGCCATGCCTCGCGCGGATGACGTGCCGAGTTTTGTGGTGGACGCCTCCAACGGCACCCCGTGCACACACAACCCGCTGGGCGTGAAGGGTTGTGGTGAAGCCGGTGCGATCGGCTCACCTCCTGCCGTGATCAACGCCATCTGCAACGCCCTGTCGGTGAAGGACGTGCCAATGCCGGCCACGCCTTACACGGTGTGGCAAGTGGCCCGTCAGGCCCGGGCTGCCTGAGCGCCTGAGCCCAGACTGCAACGCAAGGAGAACGTCCTCATGCAAGCCTTTCAATTCCAAGCTGCCACCACCTTGGCCGACGCCCGCGCTGCGGCGGCGGCCGGTGCCAAGCTGATGGCCGGTGGCCAGAGTCTGCTGCCTTCCATGCGCCTGGGCATGTCCCAGCCGGAGTCTGTGGCTGATCTGTCGGCAGTGCCCGGACTCAGCGGCATCACCGTGTCGGGGGGTGTCGTGCGCATCGGTGCCATGACCACCCACGCCGCAGTGGCAGCCAGTGCCGACGTGGCTGCGGCCATTCCCGCGCTGGCAGACCTGGCCAGCCGTATCGGAGACCGCCAGGTCCGTAATCGCGGCACCATTGGTGGCAGCGTGGCCAATGCCGACCCGGCGGCCTGCTACCCCGCTGCCTTGCTGGGGCTGGGAGCCACCGTGCACACCGACCGGCGCGACATCGCAGCCGATGAATTCTTTACGGGCTTGTACGCCACTGCTCTGGCAGAAGACGAGGTCATCACCGCAGTGAGCTTTCCCATCCCCGAGAAGGCGGGCTGGCAGAAGTTCAAGCAACCCGCCTCGCGCTTTTCCATCGTGGGTGTGTTCGTCAGCAAAGGCCCAAAGGGCGTGCGCGTGGCCGTCACCGGGGCGGGACCCAGCGTGTTCCGCGCCGGCGATCTCGAGTCTCGCTTGTCCGCCCGCTGGTCGGCGGCCGCGCTGGAAGGCGCCGCCGTCTCGGCTGAGGGCTTGAACACGGATCTTCACGGCTCGGCCGAGTACCGCGCTGCGCTGATCCCGGTGCTGGCCGCTCGCGCGGTGGCTTGAAGAAGAAGCGGCCGGGGCTGAGAGCCTGTGAGATATCCCCGCACACCCGCTCGTTCGCCCCAAGCGGCGCCGCTCGTCGTTACAAATGCTCGCCGTAGCCCGAGCTACAGCTGTGCTTTGCGCCTAGATCGGCACCGTTTGGAACGCCCGCTCGGGCGCGCCGGAATACTTCACAGGCTCTGAGGCCTGCGGCGGGGCTGATGAGGCCGTCGCCGATACTGCTGTGATGACGGTCCAGACCTCTTCCTTCGCCCCTGCGGCGGGTGACGCCACGGTGTCCCCCGTCGAGCAGACCCGGCAGTTGCTGCTGGGGCAGGACTACGTGGCCGACCTGCGGCTGGCCACGGTGGTGCACTTGGCGCTGCGGCTCAAGCGCCCGCTCTTTCTGGAAGGCGAGCCCGGCACGGGCAAGACCGAGATCGCCCGCACCTTGGCCGCGGCCCTGGGGCGCCCGCTGATCCGCCTGCAGTGCTACGAGGGGCTGGACCTCGCGGGCGCGGCGTACGAGTGGAACTACGCCCGCCAGATGCTGGAGATCCGCCTGGCGCAGGCGCCTCAGGACGGGAATGGGGGCGCGGCGGCCGGTACGCCAGGCGACGCTGCGCGCGATGCCCAGGCCGCACGCCTGTTCAGTGACCGTTTTCTCATCAAGCGCGCCTTGCTGCAGGCCATCGACCCGGCGCAGCCGGTGCCGCCGGTCCTGCTGATCGACGAGCTCGACCGCGCTGACGAGCCCTTCGAGGCCTTCTTGCTGGAGGTGCTGTCGGATTGGCAGATCACGATTCCCGAGTTCGGTACCGTGAAGGCCACGCAGCCGCCCATCGTGGTGCTGACCAGCAACCGCACGCGCGAGATCCACGACGCGGTGAAGCGCCGCTGCCTGTACCACTGGGTGGGCTTTCCCGATGCGCAGCGCGAGGCCGAGATCCTCGCCCGGCGGGTGCCCGGCGCACCGCAGGCGCTGGCGGCGCAGGTGGTGGCTTTCGTGCAGCACCTGCGCTCGGTGGAGCTGTACAAGCTGCCGGGCGTGGCCGAGACCATCGAGTGGACGCGGGCCTTGATGGAGCTGGGCGCCATCGTGCTCGATCCGGAGGTGGTGCAGAACACCCTGGGTCTGCTGCTGAAGTACCAGGACGACATCGCCCGTGTTCAGGGGGACGAGGTGATGCGCCTGCTGCAGGAGGTGCAGGCGCGAACCCAGGCGCAGACCTATGCGCCCGGGCAGACGCCAACGCAGCCTGGGCCGCAGACCGCCGCGGCCTGACCATGTTCGTGCAGACGCCCCTGGGCGGCGCCGTGCGCGGGGCGCCTGCGCACCTGGCTGCCAACGTGATGCACTTCGCCCGGGTGCTGCGCCATGCCGGCCTGCCTGTGGGCACGGATCGCGTGCAGGTGGCGCTGCAGGCCCTGCAGGTGGCGGGCCTGCACTCCCGCGCCGAGTTCCATGCGGTGCTGTGCGCCTGCCTGCTGGACCGTCACGAACACCAGGAGTTGTTTGACCAGGCCTTTACCCTGTTCTGGCGCGACCCCGATCTGGCCGGGCGCATGCGGGCCCTGTTGCTGCCCAAGGTGAACACCCGCACGCCGCCACCGGTCAAGGAGAACCGCCGCCTGGCCGACGCGATGTTCCCCTCCCACCGGGAGTCCTCGGCAAAGAACCCGCCGCAGGACGAGGTCGAGCTCGAGGCCTCGCTGACGGCCAGCGCATCGGAGCGCCTGTACCGCGCCGACTTCGAGACCATGACCAGCCAGGAGTTCCGGGCCGCCTTGCGACTGCTGGCCCGCCTGCAGCTCGCGTTTCCGCCCGTGGCCACCCGGCGCCGTGCCGCCTCAGCCCGACCCGGGCGGCTTGACCTGCGCGCCACCTTGCGTGACGCTGGCCGCCGTGGGGACGACGGCTGGGGGCTGCGCTTCACGGCGCCGCGCGCCGTGGTGCCACCGCTGGTGGTGCTGGCCGATATCTCGGGCTCGATGTCGCGCTACTCGCGCATGCTGCTGCACTTCGCCCACCTTCTGGGTCTGCGGCCCGGGCGCACCATGCCGAGGATGGAGACCTTCGTCTTCGGCACGCGCCTGACCCGCATCACGCCCTGGCTGCGCCAGCGCGATCCGGACGTGGCGGTGGCACGCGTGACGGCCGGCGTGCAGGACTGGTCGGGCGGCACGCGCATCACCGAATGCCTGCGCGAGTTCAACCAACGCTGGGCACGCCGCGTGCTGGGCAGTCGGGCCACTGTGCTGCTGGTCAGCGACGGTCTTGAGCACGGGCCCACGGCAGACCTGGCCTTCGAGATGGACCGCCTGCACAAGAGCTGTCGCCGCCTGCTGTGGCTGAACCCGCTGCTGCGCTTCACGCGCTTCGAGCCCCGGGCTGCAGGCATCCGCACCATGCTGCCGCACGTGGACGGCTTCCTGCCGGTGCACAACCTCGACAGCCTGGAGCAACTGGTGCAGGTGCTGGCCGGTGGGGCGGTCCGCCCCGCAACCCGTCAGCCCCCGCAGACCGGGCAGCCGGGCTGACGCGCGATGGCGATCTCGTCCCAGCGCATGGCGCGGCCGTCCAGCATGAGCAGGCGGCCCGCCAGCGAGGTGCCGGTACCGGTCAGCAGCTTGAGCGCCTCGGCCGCCTGCATCGTGCCGATGATGCCCACCAGCGGGGCGAACACGCCCATGGTGGCGCAGGCCACCTCCTCGAAGGCCTGTTCGGGGGGGAACAGGCAGGCGTAGCAGGGGCCTCGGGCGGGGTTCGATCCGTCCGACCCGGGGCGGGTGTCGTAGACCGAGACCTGGCCGTCAAAGCCGATGGCGGCACCTGACACCAGCGGCTTGTGGTGCCGCACGCAGGCGGCGTTCACGGCGTGGCGCGTGCTGAAGTTGTCGGTGCAGTCCAACACCACATCGACCTGTG
>JBIKMY010000148.1:0-5778 GCA_044358945.1 Rubrivivax sp. | reverse complement strand
CCGATACGAACACCAGCCTGCCGCCGGTGACGGTGGCGACATGGGAATAGTTGCCTTGTGACAGGCCTGCGGGATTCGTGAACTGCGTTGCCATGGTGTTTCCTCTCAGCGCGTCAACCATTGTCCGACCGACCACATGGCCCTGTTCGTCGAAGGCCCCCGCCAGCGGGTCGGTTTCAGTTTCATTCCCTGGCCGCTTGGCGCTGTTTGCCTACCCCTGCTGTCGATGCAATGGGCCCCAGTTCTGCGGGCGCGGCATGATGAACTGTGCTTGCGGGGTGATGGTGAAGTAGTCGCCGGGTCCACCGCGCAGTAGCGGCCAGCGTCAATGCCCATCGGTTCCGGCTGCCTCACTGAGCTGTCGCTCCGCTTGTTCAATCCATCGACCGCTGGTTCAAGGTCGCTTGTACGTGGGGGGTTCATTGCATACCTTGGACGGGCCGTCGCTGCGGCGGGGCGGCAATTCGTTCAATTCATTCACAGGATGCATTCATGTCCCTGCGTTTTTCCAAGGTCTTCCTTCGACTTCTCGGTTCCCTGGCCGGTATCGGCCTGATGCCCAGTGCGGTGCTTGCACAAGCCGAAACCAAGGGCTGGTACGCCACGATCTACGCGCAGCAAAGCCGGCTCGGCGCGTCGGGCCTGGCTGAATCTGGTGCGGCGGGAGCCGGCAGCGGACTGCGCGCCGAGTTTGGCAGCGGCGCGGGCTTTGGCGGTGACATCGGCTGGCGTTATGGCAACGGCTGGGCGGCGGAGGTGGAGTGGAACTACCGCAGCCACTCGCTCGATGCCCTTCGGCAAGGCAGCATCAACCGTGCCCGCGAGGGCGACTTCGCGTCGAACACCCTGTTCGTCAACGGATTGCGGCGCTTCAGCTCGGCCAGCGCCTGGACGCCGTATCTGGGCGCCGGCATCGGCTGGGTCCAGGAAATCGATATCGACATCGCGCCGAGCCCGGGCGGCGCCGAGCGCAGCTACTCCGCCGGGGGCAAGGCGGCCCTGCAGCTGATCGCGGGTGCCGAGTACGCGATCGACCCGAAGTGGCGCCTGACCGCCGATGCGCGCTGGCTGCGTGTGGGCTCCGTCCGCATGGACAACGAGGCGGGCAATCCGGGGGGCAGCGCCGGCCCACTGAAGTACAACCCCCTGTCAGTGCAGGTCGGTCTGCGTTACCTGTTCTGAGTTGCTTGCCGGTCGGTATTGAGCCCCATCGCCGAAGCGGCTGAGCACCTCGGCCCGCCTGCGGCGGCTGACCGGCACCGGCGGGCCGTCGCTCATCAAGCACACCGCCCCCGTGGCGGTGCGCCGTACGCTGAGGACGTGATCGCAGGCCACCCACCAGGAGCGGTGCACGCGCAGGCCTCGGGATGCCTCTTCTCGTTCCACGTCCGCCAAGGCGCCAAGGATCAGGGCGCATCCGCGCGTGGTCCACACCCGCAGGTACTGCAGCTCGGATGAAACCGCGGTCACGTCCTGCCCAAGTTCGGCCGGCAGGCGTTCGCGCCAACTGCCTCGCGTCGGCGTGCCTGGAGAGCCAGAGGGGGTTCCGCCATTGTCGGTGTCTGGGTATTGGGCTTGGGGCTCTTCGGTATCTGCTGCAGTGGTCAAGCCGCCGCTGGCCGGTGGCGCAGCCTCGGCAGCCCGCGGCCGTTCGTGCAGCATGGGGGGCACCAGCCAGTGAAGCCGCGGCAGGCAGATCAGCGCCCATGCCGTGGTGACCGGCCCGACGATGTCTGCATACTCTCTCATCAAGGGGTGGGTGAAGTTGAGGCCGAACGGATGGGCCTCGGCTTCTTCGGACGGGGCCGGATACCCCAGCCAGCCCTGCATCAGGCCCTCGCCGATCAACCAGTAGACCGGCGCCAGAACCAGCGCACCGAACACGCCTGACAGCAGCACCAGGGACCAGTTGGGCATGCGGCTGGCCCCCAGCCGGCGCGTCATCAGGTACAGCACCGACTGCAGAACGAACAGACCTGTCGCGATCTGCAGGAACCAGAACAGGAAGCGTGCGCCCGGCGGTACCGTGAAGCCCACGTCAGGCTCCAGCGTCACCATCAGCCCCACCAGCGCCAGCCCAACAAAAGTCAGGTAGCGCGGAATGCTGCCTGCGCTCGGCACAAAGCTCACTTCAGGAACGGCATCGAAACCCATTCCGACGACCTGGCCCATTTCTCACCCGCTGCGACGGACAGCGTACGGTTGTCCAGTGGGCCTGAAATCCAGATGGCTGCGGCAGGGACGTTCATGGGGGGTGCTCAACAGTTCAAAGTGAATCCTAGCGCTGAGCGGCCTTCGGCAGGCGCTGTCGATCCGGTTTGCCCCTGAGGCCGTAGAGGGTGTGCTGCTGCTGCGGCGCAGGCGCGCTCACCTCCCATGTGCCTTGCGACCCTTGAAGCCACATGCCAGGCACGACCACTGCAGCATCCTGCGCTGGGATGGAATCGCGCAGCGTCCGCAATCGCTGATTGCCGCCTTGATCGCCGGGTCCTGGCGGTGGGAGGCAGCCCGTGCAGGCTTACGTCGGTGCTCTCCTTGGCCCGCAGGCGCGGTGCGCGCTTGATGCGGGTCAAGCCGGTGCGGCCAGGGCTTCCGGAGAATGTGCGCAGGCGCTCCGCCTTGCGGGTGGTGCCGTGTCCTGGCGCTGCCGAATGTCTGCTTTTCAACTGCTGGTCTGGATCCTGACGGCGCTGCTGCTGCAGCTGGTGCTGGGCGTGGGCTGGGTGGTCTGGCAACGACGGGCCGGCTCGGTGGTGGTGGCGGGGTCTGGTTTTCCAGCAGGTGGATTGGCACCGGCCAGGCCCACCGCCGCCTGGAATGGATGGCGGGCCTTTCGGGTGGTTCGGCGCGAGCCGGAAGATCCGGCGTGGTCGCAGTGCTCGTTCTACCTGCAGCCGGTGGATGGCCAGCCCTTGCCGGACTTCAGGCCGGGCCAGTTCCTCACTTTCTCGTTGGATCTGCCCGCTACGTCGGAGAGGGCTGAAGCCGGGGGCCGCACCCTGGTGCGCTGTTACTCCTTGTCGGACCGTCCCGAACCCGACCATTACCGGGTGACCATCAAGCGCGTGGGGCCGCCTGCCGATGCACCTGGTGCCGAGCCGGGGCTGTCGTCCAACTTCTTCCACGATCATGTGCAGGTGGGCGACGTCTTGCGGGTGAAGGCGCCCGCTGGTCACTTCTTCATCGAGCCTGATGCGGCGGTGCCGGCGGTGCTGATCGCAGGGGGCATCGGCATCACGCCGCTGATGAGCATGCTGCGGTGGTGCCTGGCCGAGCAGCCGCAGCGTGCCTTGCATCTGTACTACGGGCTGCGCAACGGGCATGACCTTGCTTTCGGGCCCTTGTTGCAGGCGCTGGCGGCGGCGCATCCCGGGCTGCATCTGCACGTGGTGTACAGCCGTCCTGCAGCGCAGGACCTTCCACCGCAAGTCGCCCCGCAGGTGCGTCAGGGCGTGTACTGGCACCGGGGACATGTGGATGTGGACCTGCTGCGCGGCACGCTGCCGCACGGCCCGCACCAGTTCTACGTCTGCGGCCCGCCCGCGATGATGCAGACACTGGTACCCGCCCTGGCCGCATGGGGCGTGGCACCGCAGAACCTGCATTTCGAGGCCTTCGGGCCGGCCTCCGTCAGCCTGCCAGGGCTTGGGGCGGCAGCGCCGGCGCAGGACGCGCAGAGCTTCGAGGTGCAGTTCCTGCATTCCGGCCGCACGCTGGTGTGGGACGGGCGTGACGCGTCACTGCTGGAGTTCGCCGAGCGGCACGGCGTCGCGGTGGACTCCGGTTGCCGTTCGGGTGGGTGCGGCACGTGCGAAACCCGTCTTGTGCAGGGGAGCGTGCACTACGAGCATCCGCCCGACCATGACGTCGCGCCGGGCTGCTGTCTGCCGTGCGTGGCCCGGCCCTCTTCGGCTTTGGTGCTGCAGGTCTGATGCCGCTTCAAGCACGGCTGTTGCAGCGCGAGGTGCTGCCCTTTTTCGCCAGCTTTGCCGCGCTCGCGTTGCTGTCGCTGGCGCTTGACGGTTTGCTGCACCTGTTGGATCTGCTCTGGGTCGGCCGCTGGCTGGGCATTCCCGGCACCTTGCTCATCATCGGCTCAACCGTGTATTCGCTGCGCAAACGCAAGCTGATTCGCTACGGGCAGCCGGCCACCTTGCTGCGCTGGCACGAGGCGCTGGCCTGGCTCGGCTGTTTGCTGGTCCTGGTGCATGCGGGGGTGCACTTCAATGCCATCCTGGGCTGGCTGGCGGTGTGGGCCATGTTGATCAATGTGGGCAGCGGTCTGACCGGGAAGTTCCTTCTGGACCGGTCGCGTCGGCGTCTGGAGGAGGCGCGGCAGCGGCTTCGGGCGGATGGCCTGACCGAGGAGCAACTGCGCGACCAGCTCTACTGGGACAGCATGACCTTTGACGTGGTCAAGCAGTGGCGCGTGGTGCACTTTCCGATCACGCTGGCCTTTGCCGTGCTGGCCACGGCGCACATCGTGGCGGTGTTTCTGTTCTGGGGCTGGAAGTGAAGCGCAAGCCGCCGGTGTTGCTGATCGTCATCGCTCTGAACCTGGTGGCGCTGGTGGCCCTGGCTTTTGTGTACCCCCATCTGATGGTGAGCCCCGGCCCCTTGGTCAAGGGCCACGCGGAGTTGGCCACCGACTGCTTTGCATGCCACGCGCCCTGGCGGGGCGCGTCTTCAGCGCTGTGCACCGACTGTCACGCCGTGGCCAGCATCGGACTCAAGACCAGCAAGGGGGTACCCATCACCAGCGCGGCGGCGGGTACCGTGAAGGGCTCTTTTCACCAGGCCTTGATCGAGCAGGATTGCATGGCCTGCCACAGCGACCATCAGGGCCCGCAACTCACCCGGCGCAGCCGAAAGCCCTTCTCCCACGCTTTGCTGCAGGACACCCTGCGAGGCCAGTGCGCCTCGTGCCACGCCGCACCCCAGGACACGTTGCACCGTAGCGTCAAGGCCGAGTGCAGCCAGTGCCACCAGAACGAGGCCTGGAAGCCGGCCACCTTCGACCACCGGCGCCACTTCGTGCTCGACCGCGACCACAACACCACCTGCCAGACATGCCACCGTAACCACGACTACAGCCGCTATACCTGTTACGGCTGCCACGAGCATTCGCCTGCCAAGATCCGGGCCGAGCACCTGGAAGAAGGCATCCGCAATTTCGACAACTGCGTGGAATGCCATCGAGACCCGCGCGTGGAGCCGAAAAAGCCCGGCGGCCGCGAAAGGGGCGGGCGAGAGCGGGATTGACGCGCGTGGGGTTTTCGCCCCCTTGAGGACATTCCGCAGCCGGAACGTCCCCCTGCAGGCTCCAGTGCCGCCTGCGGCCCGCTTCTCAAGCCTGCGCGGCCGCTCTCTTGCGCACGAGCAGGAAACTCGCCGTGGCCACCAGGCCCAGCACCAACCCTCGCCGTGCGACGAACCAGCGTGAAGCGACGACGGCGTTCAACTGCATGGCGGTGATGCCGGGGGCGATGCCCAGCAGCACGCCCATGCCCAGCCACAGTTGCCACTTCTGCGTGGTGGCGATGGACAGGGCCAGCCCCGCCAGCAGCAGCACCCCCGAGGCCGCCACCATGCGCCGGGGCCCGAAGCGCAGCATCAGCCCCCCAGCCAGCGGCGCCGCCAGGCCGAACAGGGCCAGGCGCAGGCCCTGGGGTGCCGACAACTCGCCAATGGTCCAGCCCAGTTCCTGGGCCATGGGCACGATCAGCACGCTGGGCACGCCCAGGGCCGAGGAGGAAAACACGGCGAAGGCGAATGTCA
>JBIKMY010000136.1:0-6109 GCA_044358945.1 Rubrivivax sp. | reverse complement strand
ATGTAAAGCACCAACTGGATGACGTTCAGGACGTTCAACATACCGCGGGCGACTTTTTGGTCCACGGCTTACGGCCGACTGACTTTAGGGTCTTTGATCCTCGTCAACCCTGAGAGGGCTTCCCCTAGGTAAAGACCACAATAACATCATGGTGTCAAGCCCGATAGGCGGTGCCAGGTGTCGACCACCGTGTCCGGATTGAGGGAAATGGAGACGATTCCCTCCTGCGCCAGCCAGTCGGCGAAGTCAGGGTGGTCGCTGGGCCCTTGCCCGCAGATGCCCACGTACTTGCCGGTGGCCCGGCAGGCCGCGATGGCCCGCGAGATCATGGCCTTGACCGCAGGGTCTCGCTCGTCAAAGTCATTGGCCAGCAGTTCCAGGCCGGAGTCCCGATCCAAGCCCAGGGTCAGTTGGGTCAGGTCGTTTGAGCCGATGGACATGCCGTCAAAGTGCTGCAGGAACTGCTCGGCCAGGATGGCGTTACTCGGCACCTCGCACATCATGATCAGGCGCAATCCGTTCTGTCCGCGCTTGAGCCCGCGCTCGGCCAGCATCTCGCCCACACGCTCGGCTTGGCGCACGGTGCGCACGAAAGGCACCATCAACTCCACGTTGGTCAGGCCCATGTCGTTGCGTACGCGCTTGATGGCCTCGCACTCCATGCCGAAGGCATCACTGAACTCGCCACTGATGTAGCGGCTGGCACCCCGGAAGCCCAGCATGGGATTCTCTTCATCGGGCTCGTAGCGGGTACCACCAATCAACTTGCGGTACTCGTTGCTCTTGAAGTCCGACAAGCGCACGATTACGGTCTTGGGCCAGAACGCCGCCGCAATGGTGGCCACGCCCTCGGCGAGCTTGTCCACATAAAAGGCGCGGGGCGAGGCGTGGCCGCGTGCCACGGACTCCACCGCCTTCTTCAGCTCGGCATCCACATTGGGGTAGTCGAGGATGGCCTTCGGGTGCACCCCGATGTTGTTGTTGATGATGAATTCCAGCCGTGCCAGACCCACACCCGAGTTGGGCATCTGCGCGAAGTCGAACGCCAGCTGCGGGTTGCCCACGTTCATCATGATCTTGATGGGGCAGTACGGCATGTCGCCGCGGCGCACCTCGCGTACCTCGGTCTCCAGCAGACCGTCGAAGACATAGCCGGTGTCGCCCTCGGAGCAGGCCACGGTGACCAGCGCACCTTCCTGCACCTTGTCGGTGGCGTCACCGCAGCCCACCACGGCTGGAATGCCCAGCTCGCGCGCGATGATGGCCGCATGGCAGGTGCGCCCGCCCCGGTTGGTGACGATGGCACTGGCGCGCTTCATCACCGGCTCCCAATTCGGGTCGGTCATGTCGGTCACCAGCACGTCGCCGGGCTGCACGCGGTCCATCTCAGTGATCGACTGCACGATGCGCACCGGGCCCGTGCCGATCTTCTGGCCGATGGCCCGGCCTTCGGCCAGGATGGTGCCCGTGCCCTTGAGGCTGTAGCGGTGCTCCACCTGCCCCGCAGTCTGACTCTTCACGGTCTCCGGCCGAGCTTGCAAGATGTAGAGCTTGCCGTCCACGCCGTCCTTGCCCCACTCGATGTCCATGGGCCGGGCATAGTGCTGCTCGATGATCAGCGCGTAACGGGCCAGCTCGATGATGTCGTCATCGGTCAACGAGTAGCGGTTGCGCCACTCGGTCGCGGTGTCCACGGTCTTGACGAGACGGCCGCCTGGCGTGCGTTCGGCCGCGTCCACGAACTCCATGCGCAGCAACTTGGAGCCCAGAGCACGCCGGATGATGGGGTACTTGCCGTTGCGCAGCGCGGGCTTGTGGACATAGAACTCGTCAGGGTTCACGGCGCCCTGCACTACCGTCTCGCCCAGGCCGTAGCTGGACGTGATGAACACCACGTCCTCGAAGCCGCTCTCGGTGTCGATGGTGAACATCACGCCAGCCGACCCGAGGTCAGAACGCACCATGCGCTGAACCCCGGCAGACAAGGCCACGCCGTCATGTGCAAAGCCCTTGTGGACCCGGTAACTGATGGCCCGGTCGTTGTAGAGCGAGGCGAAAACCTCCTTCATGCGATGGAGCACGTCTTCGATGCCCACCACGTTCAGGAAAGTCTCCTGCTGCCCGGCAAAGGAGGCATCGGGCAGGTCTTCGGCGGTGGCGGATGACCGCACTGCGAAGCTGCCCTGCCCGTCAGCGTCCAGGCGTGCAAACTCAGTACGGACGGCGGCCTCCAGATCGGCCGGCAAAGGCGCAGCGGTCACCCAGCCGCGGATCTCCTCGCCAGCCTGCGCCAAGGCGCGCACGTCTTCGGTGTCGAGTTCGGCCAGCCGCTCGGAGATACGGTCCGAAAGGCCGCTATCCTGCAGAAAGCGCCTGAAGGCGAGTGCCGTGGTGGCGAAGCCGCCCGGCACGCGCACGCCCGAGGCAGCCAACTGGCTGATCATTTCGCCGAGTGAGGCGTTCTTGCCGCCGACCGACTCGACGTCGGTCATCCTCAGATGTTCAAACGGCACGACCAGGGCGGTCGCCAGATTCGCAAGTGACATGGGAAAGCTCCGTGATGACAAAAATCGGGGGCTTTCGCGCGCAGCATCACAGCGGGCCAGCAGCATTCGAGCTGTTCTTGTAGGCGGCGACCGGCTGTCATGGGGATGTGCATAAGGCGCGAATCACTGACAGATTGTAGGGAGTAATGCCTATGATCCTGACATTGCCGACTGTCAGGATTGATCCATGCCCACACGCACCGTCTTCTTCGTCTCAGACGGCACCGGCATCACGGCTGAAACCTTCGGCAACTCCATCCTCGCCCAGTTCGCGGCCACGCCACGTCATGTACGCCGGCCCTTCATCGACAGCGTGGACAAGGCGCTCGACGTACAAAAGGAGATCGAGGAGACGGCCGAGCGTGAGGGCAAGCGGCCCATCGTCTTCATCACCTTGGTCAATGACGAGGTCCGCCAGGTGATCGCCCGACCCGACTCCAAGGGCCTGGTGCTGGACATGTTCCGGACCTTCGTCGAACCCTTGGAAACCGAGTTCGGTGTCAAGAGCAACCACCGCGTGGGCCGCTTCTCAGACGCCGCCAAGAGCCAGGAATACAACGACCGGATCGAGGCCATCAACTTCTCACTGGCGCATGACGACGGGCAGTCGGCTCGCAACCTGGCCGAGGCCGACGTGATCCTGGTGGGGGTGAGCCGCTGCGGCAAGACACCCACCAGCCTATACCTGGCCATGCAGCACGGCGTCAAGGCGGCCAATTACCCCCTGATCCCGGAAGACTTCGATCGCGGACGGATGCCGGCGCCCTTGGCACCCTACAAGTCGAAATGCTTCGGCCTCACGATCGACCCCGATCGGCTCGCTCAGGTGCGCCACGAGCGTCGCCCAGGCAGTTCCTACGCCTCCTTGAACAACTGCCGGCAAGAGGTACGGGCTGCGGAGTCGATGATGCGGCGGGAGGGCATCGGCTGGCTGTCGTCAACGCACAAGTCGATCGAGGAAATCGCCACCACCATCCTGAGGGACATCAGGCCTGACCGGTTGATCTACTGAGCCGGGTCGGACCGCCCATTCGCGGGCGTATGGGCTGGCCTCAGGCAAGACGCTGCCGCGCCGCTTCGAAGAGACAAATCGCTGCCGCTGCAGCCACGTTCAGGGACTCTTCGCCACCAGGCTGGGGAATGCGTACCCTCAAGCGGCAACGCTCCAGCAGCGCAGGCGAAACGCCCTGCCCTTCATGACCCAGGACCCAGACACAAGGGTCTGGCAAGGTCACCCGGCCCAGCACCGCACCGGCATGTGAACTGGTGGCGACCCATACCGCCGGTGCTGCCAGTGAATCCTCTTCGGCTCCCGCGGATGCCGGGCCTCTCGGGTGCGCCCTGCCGGAAGGCGTGCCAGCAGCCGGGATGGCGCCCACGTCCACGGCCTCACACAGCTTCAGTGCGAAGTGCGCACCCATGCCGGCGCGTAGCACCTTGGGCGACCACAACGCGGCCGTACCCGGGGTGGCCCAAACCTGCCGCACACCCAGTGCGCTGGCCGTGCGCAAGATGCTTCCCACATTGCCTGGGTCCTGAAGACGGTCCAGCAGCACAGCCGGCGCGTAAGGATCGGGCATTCCTTCAGGCGGCAAGGCCGCGACGAAAACCACACCGGCAGGCGATGGCAGCGCGCTGACCTGGCTTAGCAATGAATCAGCCACCAGCTGCACCTGCTGCGCGCCCGAAGCCAGATCGCGAAGCGGCCGGTGCTGCCAGGCGGACTCAGCGAACACCGCGATGCGCGGCCGCCCGCCGCGCGCCCGATAGGCCGCGCAAAGGTGCTCGCCTTCGATGCAGATCTCGCCCTCGCTTCGATAGGCTGCGGGATGGATGAGCAACTGCCTCAGTCGCTTCAGCAGTGGATTGCCCCGCGAGGTGATCACCGAGGGCTCATGCACGCTCATGCCGGTGCCTGACATTCACGAACCGGGCCGAAACTGCGGCGGTGCACCGGGCTGGGGCCATGGCGGCGCAGGGCCGCCAGATGCTCCGCCGTGGGGTAGCCCTTGTGTGCTGCAAAACCGTACTGCGGGAACTGCTCGTGGGCCTCCTGGCACCAGGCGTCACGCCGCACCTTGGCGACTATGGAGGCTGCCGAGATGGCAGGCACCAAGGCATCTCCCTTTACGACGGCCTGCGCTGGAACAGACAGCACAGGCAGGCGGTTGCCATCCACCAGGACGAGCGCCGGCTTGAGCCTCAGGGCGTGCACCGCGCGGCTCATGGCCCGCAGAGTGGCCTGCAGAATGTTGAACTCATCAATCTCCTGAGGCGTCGCCCAGGCCACTTCCACGCACAGAGCCTTGGCGCAGATCTCGTCGTGAAGCCTCTGACGTGCCCGCGCGGTCAAGGTCTTGGAATCCGCCAAGCCCGCTATCGGCCTGGCGTCGTCGAGGACGACCGCCGCCGCCACCACCGGACCCGCCAAGGGGCCACGCCCCGCCTCGTCTACGCCCGCCAGCAGGCCGCCGCGAACCTCCCAGTCCAGCACCAGTTGCTCAGGCGCTCTTGATGATGTTCGCGATGGCATCGGTAGCTCGGGTGGCAGTGTCGCAACGCAGTTGGTGGTGCAGCGCCATGAAGCGTTCGCGCAGCTGCTCGCGGCGCGCATCCTCGTCGAGCCAGCGCAGCGCTTCTTGGGCCAGGCGTTGGGGCGTGCAATGCTCTTGAATGAGTTCCGGCACGATGAACTCCCGGCACAGGATGTTGGGCAGCCCCACCCACGGCTGGTAGGCCATGCGTTTCATCAACTGCCAGCTCAAGGGATGCATGCGATAGGCGATGACCATCGGGCGCTTGAACAAGGCCGCCTCCAGCGTGGCCGTACCGCTGGCGATCAAGGTCAGATCGCATGCCGCCAGGGCCTCGTGCGAGCGACCGGGCAGCATCTGAAGGTCTCGCGGCCCATGCGCTGCCGCCAGCGGCCGCAACAGATCGTCCAGCCCAGGCGCGACGGGCAGCACGAAGCGGATGTCTGGTCGGGCTGCCTGCAGCAGTCGTGCGGCCTGCAGGAGAGCCGGTGCGATGTATTGAATCTCCGATCGCCGACTGCCCGGCAGCAGGGCCAGCACCGTCGTATCTTCCGGCAATGCCAGGGCCCGGCGTGCTGCCACACGATCAGGCTCCAGGGGAATCAGATCGGCCAAGGGGTGGCCCACGTAGGTGGCGGACACGCCGTGCGCCCGCAGCAATTCGGGCTCGAAGGGAAACAGGCACAGCACATGGTCCGCGCTGCGGGCGATGCGCTTCGCGCGGCCTCCGCGCCACGCCCAGATGGAGGGGCACACGAAATGGATGCTCGGAATGCCTTGCTGCTTGAGCCGCTCCTCCAGCCCCAGATTGAAGTCGGGTGCGTCGATGCCGATGAAGGCCTGCGGCGGGTGAGCCAGCAGTCTGTCCGCCAGTGCCTGGCGGATGCGCGAGATGTCACGGTAGTGCCGCAAGACCTCCACATAGCCACGGACCGCCAGCCGCTGGCTCGGCCACCAGGCCTCAAACCCGCAGGCCGCCATCATCGGCCCGCCTATGCCCGCCGCAGACAGGGCGGGCCAGCGTCCCTG
>JBIKMY010000135.1:0-6126 GCA_044358945.1 Rubrivivax sp. | reverse complement strand
TCAGCCCGCCCGGGCTGATGCCCATGATGAAGCGCCCCTGCAGCAGGTGGTCCAGCATCGCCGCCTGCGCCGCCACCGCGGCCGGGTGGGTGTTGGGCATGTTGATGGTGCCGGTGCCCAGCTTGATCTGCTGGGTCTGGCTGGCCAGGCTGGCCAGGAAGATCATGGAAGACGTGACGGTCTCGGCAGCATCGGTCACGTGCTCGCCCACGAAGGCCTCGGAGAAGCCCAGGCGGTCGGCCAGGATCACAGCCTCCTGGTCTTCCCGCAGCGTCTGGGAGATGTCGCGCCCTGGGGGGTGCAGGGGCATCATGAAAGTGCTGTAGCGCATGGTGGGGTCTCTCAGGTTGTGAGGGCGTTATGGGCGTCCAGCGCCACGCTGTGGGCGTACTGGCCTTGGCAGTACAGCAAGGTGGGGCCCAGGCGGTGGCCATAGGCCTCCACCCGGCCGAGGAACAGGATGTGGTCGCCCACCTCCAGGCGTTGCTCGGTGCGGCACTCGAACACGGCGGCGCAGTCCTGCACCACCGGAAGGCCGCCCAGGCCAGGTGCGTGGCTCACGCCGGTGAACTTGTTCGCCATGGGGCTGGCAAAGCGGCGCGACAGTTCCACCTGCTGCAGCGTCAGCACGTTGATGACGAAGCGGCCCGAGGCATCGAAGGCCGCCAGGCTGGGCGATGCGCGGCGCAGGCTCCACAGCACGATGGGCGGATCCAGCGACACGGAGCTGAAGGAGTTGGCCGTCACACCCACGGGTGCGCCTTGGGCATCCAAAGTGCTGACGATGGTCACCCCGGTGCCGAAACGGCCGAAGGCGCGGCGCAGGTCGGTGGAGTCGAAAGAGGTTTTGGTGTTCACGCGATTACCGCGAAGTGATCGGTTGATCTGAATTGGACTGCAGCAGCCGGGGAAGCACCACCCGGGCCCCAGCCAGGAAATGCTCCACCGTCAGACTGATCAGGGCTGGCAGGTCGTCCTGCACCGGGACATCGAAGATCCACTGGCGCTGGCCGAAATAGAAGACGCGGGCGTTGATGCCCCACACCAGTTCGATCTCAGCCGATTTCAGCGGCACCTCGGCGACGTCCGGCAGGCCGAACTCGTGGCGCAGTTCGGCGGCAATCGGCTCCAGGATGCGTTGGCGCAGCACCGTGAGGTAGCGGCTGTTGATGCTCTCGCCGCGCAGGCCCGAGAACATGAAGATGCGCACCCAGTCGCGCGTCAGGGCGGCCTTGGCGTACTCGAGGTACAGCCGCGTCAGGCGCTCCTGCAGCGGCACGCTGCGGTCGTGGATCACGCTCTCCCAGAAAGGGTTCCAGCGGCCCATGTACACCACGTCGAAAACGCGGTTGATCAGCGCCTCCTTGTTGGGGAAGTACTTGTAGAGCAACGATTGCGTCACACCCAGGCGCTTGGCCAGTTCGCGCGTGTCCCCCCCAAAGCCCACCTCGGCGAAGAAGTGCACGGCCTCGTCGACGATGCGCGCCTCGCGCTCCGGCGCGCTGAGGCGGCGGGCCGCGGGGCGTGCGGTGACCTCGCTCATGGCTGCTCGACGGCCTGCGGTGCGCGGGCCTGCACCGAGCGCATCACCGCTTCCAGGGCGGCCACGTTGGCCAGCATCTCGGTGGGCGACACCGGGTAGGGCGCCACGCCGCGCACGGCGCGCGCGAAGGCCTCCAGGTTCAGCCGCACCGAGGGCGCCGGCTCGGCAAAGCGCGTCTGGCGCTCTTGACCCCGCAGGGCGACGGTGATGTCCCAGCCGGTGGGATTCTCCGGGTGCGTGCGGTCGCGGATTTCCACCCATCCCTTGGAGCCGTAGACGGCGAACCGGCCTTCGAACGGCGTGGCCAGCACGGCGCTCACCATGGCGTTGGCCCCCTGCGGGAAAGCCATCATCACGGCCAGGGTGTCGCCGTTCTCGAAGTCCGAGCCCAGGGTGGCCAGGCGCGCCCACAGCGACTCGCAAGGCCCGAGAACGGCAATGCTCAGGTCCACCAGGTGAATGCCGGTGGCGGTCAGCGGGCCCACCGGCGCGTGCCGGTTGGACAGGCGCCAGTTGTCCTTGGGCAGGGCGAAGAACTTGTCCTGGCTGAAGTTTGCCTCGATCTGCAGGATGGTGCCCAGCACGCCGTCGGCGATCATCTGGCGCAGCGCCACCACCTCGGGCTCGAAGCGGCGCTCGTGGCCGATGCCCAGCACCAGCCCGCGGGTGCCGCAGGCGTCCACGGCCCGGCGCGCGTCGGCCAGCGTCAGGCACAGCGGCTTCTCGCAGAAGACGTGAAGCCCGGCCTGCGCGGCGGCCACGATCTGCTGCGCGTGTTGTTCGTGCGGGGTGCACAGGATTACCGCCTCCAGGCCCGGGTGGGCCATCAGCGCCTGTGCGCTGTCGAGCACGGCCACGCCCTGCAGCGCGGTGTCGTGGGCCATGGTCTGGCGCGTGGCGTCGTGGGTCTCGGCCACTGCGGCCAGGCTCAGCCAGGGCGAGGCCGCGATCTGGCGCGCAATCGTCTTGCCCCACCAGCCATAGCCGACCACGCCCACCCGCACGGGCGGCACCCGGGTCGACGTATCGGGCGCCATGTGGGGATTCATCGAGGCAGAGACAGGGGAGGTGGCAGGGGAGGTGGCAGGGGAGGCGAGGGGGCTCACGGCAGGTTTTCCTTTGACTACACTAGTCTAGCCCAAACCCTTTCTTGTAGATCAAATGAGCACCAAAAAGACGGTCAGACGTTCCCCGGCTTCACCGGCTTCAGCGGCTTCAGCGGCTTCAGCGGTTCCTGTTGCATCGCCCTTGCGGGTGGGCGTGCTGGGCCTGGGCATCATGGGATCGGCCATGGCCGGCAACCTCATGAAGGCCGGCTTCACGGTCTGGGGCTTCGACCCGGTGGCGGCCGCGCGGGCCCGGCACCGTGCCGCAGGCGGGCGGGTGTGCCGCGACGCGGCGGAGCTGGCCCGCTCGGTGGACGTGATGATTTCCTCCCTGCCCAGCGCCGCGGCGCTGCAGGACTGCGCGCAGCGCATGGCCGCGGCCGGCACTACCGGCCTGGTGATCGCAGAGACCAGCACACTGGACATCGAGGACAAGCGTGCCGCGCGCGACGTGCTGGCCCGCGGCGGGGTCACCTTGCTGGACTGCCCGCTGTCGGGGACGGGCGCGCAGGCCGCCCGCAAGGACCTCACCGTCTACGCCAGCGGGCCGGCCCGCGCCATCCGCCGCATGCAGCCCGTCTTCGAGGGCATGTCACGCGAGCAGTTCAACCTGGGCGCCTTCGGCAATGGCATGAAGATGAAGCTCATGGCCAACCTGCTGGTGGCCATCCACAACGTGTCCACGGCCGAGGCGCTGCTGCTGGGCCAGCGTTGGGGCATCCGGCCTTCGGATGCCGTCAAGGTGCTGGCCGGCGGCGCGGGCGGATCGCGCATGCTGCAGGTGCGCGGCCCCCTGATGGAAGGCGAGGGCTGGAAGGACGCCACCATGAAGATCGCCGTATGGCAGAAGGACATGAAGCTCATCGGTGACGCCCTGCGGGCCAACGGCGTGCCGGCGCCGCTGTTCGCCGCCACCGTGCCGCTGTACGACGCCGCCATCGGCATGGGCCACGGCCTGCACGACACCGCCGCGGTATTTGACGTGCTGGCGCGCATGTCGTCGCCGCCGGCGGATACCGCCGCTTCCCCCACCCCTGCCCGTCGCAAGGCCCGCCCATGACGCTGTCGCTCAACCACTTCTCCATCCGCACCCTGGACCTGGAGGCCACGCGGGCTTTCTATGTGGACCTGCTAGGCCTGCAGATCGGCCCTCGGCCGGACTTCCCCTTCCCCGGGCTGTGGCTGTACCAGGGCCCCACGAGCGCCTACTCGAACGCGGCGGTGCATGTGATCGGCATCGACCGCAACGACCCCTCCGGCCTGCAGGCCTACCTGGGCGACCGTGACGAGGCCAGCCTGCATGGCAGCGGCGCGGTGGACCACGTGGCCTTCTTCGCTACCGACCTGCCTGTGATGATGGCGCGCCTGCACGCTGCGGGCGTGGCCTGGCGCGAGCGCACCGTACCGGGCGTGGGCTTGCACCAGGTCTTCCTGGACGATCCCAACGGCGTGATGGTGGAGCTCAACTACCCCGTGGCCGAAAAGCAGGCCTGGGACGCCCAGCACAGTGCGGTGCCGGCATGAGGCGGCCGTCAGCGTCCTGCGAAGCTGAAAGGGGCTGAGGTCCGTGGCCCGTATCGTGGTGGCCGGAGGCTCGCTGGGCGGCTTGTTCGCGGCCAACATGCTGCTGCGCGACGGGCACGATGTGCAGGTGCTGGAGAAGGCCTCGGCCTCGTTGAGCGGGCGCGGTGCCGGCATCGTCACGCACGACGCACTGGTGCGCGCCCTGCAGCGCGCGGGCGTGCCGGCCGAGGCCACGCTGGGCGTGGAGGTGCCTGGCAGGGTGATGCTGGACGCCGACGGTCGCACCCTGGACCACCTGGACATGCCGCAGGTGCTCACCTCCTGGAGCCGCCTGTACGAGATGCTGCGTGCCGTGTTTCCCGATGAGCGCTACCACCTGGGCCAGTCGGTGCAGTCGGTGCGGCGCACGGCGGCCGGCCTGGAGGTGCATACCGGTGATGGCGCGGCTGCGCCCGGTTCGTCGCGGCCTCCCCGGTGTTGGCCTGCCGATCTGGTGGTGGCGGCTGATGGCATCCGCTCCGCGCAGCGCCAGCGGCTGTTTCCGCAGGCCCAGCCCCGCTACGCCAGCTACGTGGCCTGGCGTGGCGTGGCCGACGAGTCGCGCCTGTCGGCGTTCACCCGCGAGACCCTGTTCCCTTACTTCGGCTTTTGCGTGCCGCCGCGTGAGCAGATCATCGGCTACCCCGTGGCCGGCGCCGACCACGACACCGCGCCGGGCCGGCGTGCCTACAACTTCGTGTGGTACCGGCCGGTGCCCGCCGGCCCCGCGCTTGACGCGTTGATGACCGACGACGACGGCGTGCTGTACCCGCTGGGCATCCCGCCGCACAAGGTTTCGGCGCGCCATGTGCAGGCCACGCTGCGCGACGCGCGCCGCTTGCTGGCGCCGCAGTTCGCCGAGGTGCTGGAGGCCACGGCGCAGCCCTTCTTCCAGCCCATCTACGACCTGAGCGCCGATCGCTTGCAGGCCGACGGCGTGGTGCTGCTGGGAGACGCCGCGTTCGTGGCGCGCCCGCACCTGGGCTTTGGCGTCACCAAGGCGGCGCAGGATGCCGTGGCGCTGGCCGATGCGCTGCGCAACCACGCCTCGTTGCCGCAGGCCCTGGCCGGCTACGAGGCGCAGCGCCTGCCCGCCGGCCAGGCTGCGCTGGCCCGCGCGCGGTGGCTGGGCCACTACATGGAACATGCCGTGGACGCAGGCGTCGCCGATGATCTGGCGCCTGCCGCGCGCCGGCACCAGGTGCTGCACGAAACGGCCATTGATCTGGAGCGCTACGGCCCTCGCTCGGCCTTCGTGTCCCCGGCGGGCTGACCGCAGCCCTTGCACCAGCCCTGACCCCCTGGAAACCTGCATGACCCACAACGCCTCCCACAACGCCTCCCACGCCCCCCGCGTGCCCCATCGCGACGAGCATGCCGATAGCGCCGACCGGCTGCCGCCGCTGGACCCGGCCACCTGGACCGAGGCCCAGCGCGCGTGCGCGCAGGAGATCATCCAGGGCCCACGCGGCAGCCTGATCGAGCCCTTCGTGCCGCTGCTGCGCAGCCCGGAGTTGTGTACCCATGTGCAGCGCACGGGCGAGTACCTGCGCTACCGCAGCGCCATCGGGCTGCGCCTGTCGGAACTGGCCATCTTGGTCACCGCCTGCCATTGGCGGCAGCAGGTGGAGTGGTCCATTCACGCGCCCATCGCCATGCGCGAGGGCATCGCGCCTGAGGTGGTGCAGGCCCTGGCCGAGGGCCACAGGCCCGACTACCAGCGGTCCGACGAGGCCTTGGTGCACGACTTCACCCAGCAGTCGCTGCAGGATCGCCGCGTCAGCGACGCCACCTGGGCCGCCTGCCGTGAGGCGCTGGGCGAGCAGGGTGTGGTGGACCTGATGGGCATCGTGGGCTACTACACGATGCTGTCCATCGTGATGAACGCCGCCCAGACCCCGCCGCCGCCAGATC
>JBIKMY010000323.1:0-3153 GCA_044358945.1 Rubrivivax sp. | reverse complement strand
GCGGCAACTGGATGGCAAACGAGGGCTTGCTCGGGTCCTGGGTGGGCTGGAAGGCCCCGGACTGTTCCCACAGCGGCGCCCAGCGGGCCTCAATGGCGGCGGGCTCGAATGATTTGGCGAGTTCGGTCATGGTGTGGGCGGGGCTGGTCGGGGCAGGGGCAGGTCTCACATCAGCAGGTGTTCGCCCGCGTTCTCGCCACCCAGAATCACGTAGTTCACCTTCTTCAGGTCGGCCAGCACCTTGCCGCCGGCATAGGAGATGGAGCTCTGCACGTCTTCGCGCATCTCGCGCAGGGTGTCGGCCAGGTGGCCTTTGATGGGCTCCAGGATGCGCTTGCCCTCCACGTGCTTGTACTCGCCCTTGTTGAAGTCGCTGGCCGAGCCGTAGTACTCCTTGTAGCGCTTGCCGTCCTCCACCACGATGGAGCCCGGGGACTCTTCGTGGCCGGCGAACAGCGAGCCGATCATCACCATGGCCGCGCCGAAACGCACGCTCTTGGCGATGTCGCCGTGGTGGCGAATGCCGCCGTCGGCAATGATGGGCTTGCTGGCCACGCGGGCGCACCACTTCAGCGCGCTCAATTGCCAGCCGCCCGTGCCGAAGCCCGTCTTCATCTTGGTGATGCAGACCTTGCCCGGGCCCACGCCCACCTTGGTGGCGTCCGCGCCCCAGTTCTCCAGGTCGATCACGGCCTCGGGCGTGGCGACGTTGCCGGCGATGACGAAGGTCTGCGGCAGGCGCTGCTTGATGTGCTCGATCGTCTTGCGCACGCTGTCGGCGTGCCCGTGCGCGATGTCGATGGTGATGTAGTCCGCGCCCACGCCTTCGGCGGCCAGGCGGTCGATGGTGTCGAAATCCGCCGGCTTGACGCCGGAGCTGATGGACACGAACAGGCCTTGGTCCCGCATCCGCTTGGCATAGGCCACGTTGTCCAGGTCGAAGCGGTGCATGACGTAGAAGTAGCCGTTGGCCGCGAGCCACTGGCTGATGGGCTCATCGATCACCGTCTTCATGTTGGCCGGCACCGCCGGCAGGGCGAAGCGGCGCCCGCCGAACTCCACCGAGGCATCGCACTCGCTGCGGCTTTCCACGCGGCACTTGCGCGGCAGCAGAAGGATGTTGTCGTAGTCGAAGATTTCCATTGCAGCAGCTCCATCAAGAGGGTTGAGAGCGCTTGACCGGGAGCCGGCTGGGTGCCTCCCGGCAGGCGCTGCAAGGCGGGGCAGCGGGGGGAGACATCGCCGGGCACCTGAATTTGGGCCCGGTGGTCGAGTTTACGCCTGACAGAATGGCCGCCATGCATCTTGAACCACATGAGGGCGCCCAAGGCCCCGACGTTGTATGGGAAGGCGAGGGTACCGGGGAGGTGGCTGCTCCCGGCGGTGCAGCCGGCGTGCCCGCGACCTTGCTGCGCGGCCTGAACCCCGAACAACTCGCGGCGGTAACCCTGCCCGCCCGTCCGGCCCTGATCCTGGCCGGTGCGGGTTCTGGCAAGACACGGGTGCTCACCACGCGCATCGCCTGGCTGTTGCAGACGGGTCAGGTCTCGCCGGCCGGGGTGATGGCCGTGACCTTCACCAACAAGGCGGCCAAGGAGATGCTCACCCGCCTGTCGGCCATGCTGCCGGTGAACGTGCGCGGCATGTGGATCGGCACTTTCCATGGCCTGTGCAACCGCTTCCTGCGCACGCATTGGAAGCTGGCGGGGCTGCCGCAGTCCTTCCAGATCCTGGATGCGCAGGATTCGTTGTCGGCGGTCAAGCGTGTGATCAAGGCGCTGCAACTGGACGAGCAGCGCTTCGTGCCCAAGCAGGTGAGCTGGTTCATTGCCGGCAGCAAGGAAGACGGCCTGCGGCCACGTGACATCGAGCTGCGCGATGAGCACACCCGCAAGCTGGTGGAGATCTACCAGGCCTACGAAGACCAGTGCCAGCGCGAAGGGGTGGTGGACTTTGCCGAGCTGATGCTGCGCAGCTACGAGCTGATGCGCGACCATGACGCCGTGCGCGAGCACTACCGGCGACGCTTTCATCACCTGCTGGTGGACGAGTTCCAGGACACCAACCGCCTGCAGTACCGCTGGTTGCAGATGTTCGCTCCGCCCGGCACGGGCCAGGGTGTGTTCGCCGTGGGCGATGATGACCAGAGCATCTACGCCTTCCGCGGTGCGCGGGTGGGCAACATGGCTGACTTCGAGCGCGAGTACCGCGTGCAAGAGGTGATCAAGCTCGAACGCAACTACCGCTCGGCCGGCAACATCCTGGACGCCGCGAATGAGCTGATCTCGAACAACAGCCGCCGCCTGGGCAAGAACCTGCGCACCGAGTCCGGGCCTGGCGAGCCCGTGCGCGTGCACGAGGCCACCAGCGACTATGCCGAGGCGCAGTGGTTCCTGGAGGAGGCCCAGCAGCTGCACCGCGCGGGCACGGCGCGCAGTGAGATCGCCCTGCTGTACCGCAGCAATGCGCAAAGCCGGGTGCTGGAGAGCGCCCTCTTCAACGCGGGCATTCCGTACCGGGTGTACGGTGGCCTGCGCTTTTTCGAGCGTGCTGAGGTCAAGCATGCCCTGGCCTACCTGCGCCTGCTGGAGAACGCCAACGACGACACCAGTTTCCTGCGGGTGGTGAACTTCCCGGCGCGAGGCATCGGCGCACGCACGGTGGAGCTGCTGCAGGACGCCGCCCGCCAGAGTGGCCGCAGCCTGCACCAGAGCGTGGGCAGCGTGGCGGGTAAGGGCGGGAGCAGCCTCGCGGCTTTCGTGGCCCTGGTGGACGCGATGCGCGATACCACCCGCGGTCTGACGCTGCGCCAGATCATCGAGCACGTGCTGCAGGCCAGCGGCCTTGCTGACTTTTACCGCACCGACAAGGAAGGGCAGGACCGGCTGGAGAACCTGGACGAACTGGTCAACGCCGCCGAGGCCTTCGTCACCCAGGAGGGCTTTGGCAAGGACGCGGTGAGCCTGCCCGTGGATGAGGGTCTGCCCGCGTTGTCGACGCCGGACGCCGAGAGCGGCGAGGTAATGTCCCCTCTGGCGGCCTTTCTCACCCACGCCGCGCTGGAGGCGGGCGACAACCAGGCCCAGGCCGGGCAGGACGCCATCCAGCTGATGACGGTGCACTCGGCCAAGGGCCTGGAGTTCGATGCCGTTT
>JBIKMY010000342.1:0-2999 GCA_044358945.1 Rubrivivax sp. | reverse complement strand
ACCGGCCTGGAGGAGGGGCTGTTTCCGCACGAGAACTCGCTGTCGGACACCGACGGGCTGGAGGAAGAGCGGCGTCTGATGTATGTGGCCATCACGCGGGCGCGCCAGCGTCTGTACCTGAGCTTCAGCCAGACGCGCATGCTGCACGGCCAGACGCGCTACAACGTGCGCAGCCGCTTCTTTGACGAGTTGCCTGAGGGTGCTCTGAAGTGGCTGACCCCGCGCACCGCCGGTTTCGGTTCAGGCTTTGCGCGTGATTACCAGGCGGCGTGGGCGCGGGGCACGGGCCTGCACTCCATCGTCGGCGCGGGGCGGGTGGGGTCGGTGTCCGACCCGGCAGCGACGCCGTTCCGTTCGGGTCCGATGTCCGGCACCGCATCGACAGGTGGCCGCTGGCGTTCAGGCCAGGCGGTGTTCCACAACAAGTTCGGCGAGGGCGTGATCATCACCCTGGAAGGCAGCGGCGAGGACGCGCGGGCCCAGGTGAACTTCGGACGCCACGGCGTGAAGTGGCTGGCGCTGGCCATCGCCAAGCTCACCGCGGTGGATTGAGCCGGGCCCCCTGGCCCATTCCCCAGGGGCGCCTCGCCGCCTTACGGGGCGGGCGGCGGGCCCAGGCGGCTGCCGCCGAAGCTGTCGTTGAAGGTGAACAGCAGCGACACGTAGAAGACCGTGGAGAAGATCAGCACCGAAGGCAGCACCAGGATGCCGACCATTTCCCGGGCGGACAGCAGGCCGGCCAGCAGCGCGGTGGTCACGCCGAAGGCCACGATGATGCCCAGCCAGGACAGCAGGTACACGACGAAGGCCCCCCGGCTGCGCCACACCGCCAGCGTGCTGGAGAACAGCGCCTGCGCGGGGCCCTGGTCACCCCAGTGCACCAGGGCCGACGCGTGCCAGAAAGGCGCCGACAGCAGGGCGATCAGTCCGAACCGCCACACCACGCCCCAGAACAACTGGGGGTCGCGCAGCAGGGCTTCCACCTCGGCGGCCTTGCCGTCTTGGCCCATCAGGCGCTGGAGGGTCTCGAACTTGCCGTCGTCGATGGTGTCGCTGATCAGCATCACCAGCACCGTGGCGGCGCCGTAGGCCAGGCACAGCGCCAGTTGCCGCTTGCGGCGTTCGGCGTTGCCTTTCAGCGGTGCCAGAAAGCAGCCCGGCTGGATCGGCTTGCCAGCCAGCGCGGCCTCACTGGCGATCATGAAGCCCAGGGACAGCAAAGGCAGCGCTGACACCACCAGAATCGCTCCGATCACGGGCAGCAGGGACAAGGCCAGCGCGGACAGCAAAAACGCCACCAGCAGCACGCTGAAGGCCAGCGGATGTTTGCCGAACAGCCTGAAGCCATCACGCATCCAGTGGGCGCCCTTGAGGGCGGGAACGGGTTTTAGCAGCAGCGGCATCGAGGACCTACAGCGGGGGATGCCAGGGATTGTCGATGCGCTCGCGCAGCACGCGCTCGAAGTGCGCGGGATCCTTGGGCTGCAACAGGGCGGCATCCCGCGGCAGGAACCAGTCCCACAGCCGCGACAGCCAGAAGCGGAACGCGGCTGCGCGCAGCAGAGCCGGCAGCAAGCGCAGTTCCACAGGGGTGAGCAGGCGCTCGCCCTGGTAGGCCGCCAGGAACGGCAGCGCCAGTTCCTCGACCAAGCGCCCGCTGGCGTGGTCGATGCACCAGTCATTCAGGCACACGGCGACGTCGAACAGCAGGGTGTCGGTCCCGGCAAAGTAGAAGTCGAAGAAGCCGCACAGCCGGTCTTCGCCCGCGGTCTCGTCGAACATGACGTTGTCGCGGAACAGGTCGGCGTGTATGGGCCCGCGGGGCAGGGCGGCCCCCGCCGGTGAAGCCGCCACCTGCTGCTGGAAGGCCAGCTCCGACTGCAGCAGGGCTGCGGTGTCCGGGGGAACGTGCGGCAGCACCACCGGTACCGTGGCTTCCCACCAAGCCAAGCCTCGCAGGTGGGGCTGGTGCAGCGCAAAGTCCGCGCCGGCGCGGTGCATGCGGGCCAGCATGGCGCCCACCTGCTCGGTATGCACGGGCCCTGGGGCCAGACGGTGGCTGCCAGGCAGGCGGGTCACCACGGCTGCGGGCTTGTCCGACAGGGTGTGGACCAGGTGGCCCTGGGCGTCGGCTTGCGGTGCGGGCACGAGAATGCCGCGCTGCGCCAGATGGCGCATCAGTTCGAGGTAATAGGGCAGTTGTTCGCGCGGCAGGCGCTCGAAAAGCGTCAGCACCCACTGCCCCTGGGCCGTGCTGGCGTAGTAATTGGTGTTCTCGATGCCAGAGCGGATGCCGCGCAGGTCTGTCAGCGCACCCAGGCCCAACTGGCGCAGCAGTGCGTCCGCGTCCTCGGGCTTGACCTCGGTATAGACGGCCATCAGGCGGGCCTCTGGTGTCTGAGCGGATGGTCGGGCAGCGGGTGGTTCGTCATCGCCGAATTCTAGGCGGGGGGTCGGGTGGGCCGACGGGGCCGCCGGCCGCCGTGGCGGGCTCCACAATCGGCGCCGGCGCGCGCCACGGCATTGCCGGGCAAGCCGTGCCGGACCAACCCCGAGGCCTCGATGAGCGAACACACCCTGCTGCTGGTGGACGGATCCAGCTATCTCTACCGCGCTTACCACGCCATGCCGGACCTGCGGGCCCCGGACGGCTTTCCCACCGGGGCGGTGCACGGCATGGTGGCCATGATGAAGCGCCTGCGCGAACAAGTGCCCGCTGCGCACGCCGCCTGCGTCTTCGACGCCAAGGGCGACACCTTTCGCAACGCCTGGTATGCCGACTACAAGGCGCACCGCCCGTCCATGCCCGAGGCGCTGGCGCAGCAGATCGGCCCCATCCATGAAGTGGTGCGGCTGCTCGGCTGGCCCGTGCTGGAGGTGCCGGGCATCGAGGCTGATGACGCCATCGGCACGCTTGCCCGCGCGGGGGCGGCCAGCGGCCACCGGGTGGTGATCTCCACGGGCGACAAGGACCTGGCACAGCTCGTGACGCCACAGGT
>JBIKMY010000005.1:0-21117 GCA_044358945.1 Rubrivivax sp. | reverse complement strand
GCGGGCCATGATGTCGTCCAGGGCCGTCTGGGCGTGGACGGCCTGAGTACTCAGCGCTGAGAAGATCAGGCCAAGCACCAAAGTGGTGCGACGTTGCATGGAAGTCTCCAGGTGGTGAGGGAAAAGTAATCTGAAGTCACGCAAGCAGAGTGCGTGCCAGCCTGCAGGCTGTGCGCGCCGGGCACGCCCGGCCGGGACGTCGGGCGGACATGGGCCGGCACCATCCGGGGCATTCGCCATTTCAGCAAGGCGAGCGACCGTGGCGTCGTAAACTTGAACGTTCTGTCTGCGCGTCAAGCCAGATGCCGACCATGTTTTCCTGAAGGATGCCGAACGTGTTCATTTCCCAAGCCTTTGCCCAGTCCGCACCGGCTGCTGCTGCCGGAGGGGCCGAGTCCACCTTGCTGAGCCTGCTGCCGCTGGTGTTGATGTTCGTAGTGCTGTACTTCATCATGATCCGGCCGCAGATGAAGCGCCAGAAGGAGCACAAGGCGATGCTCGATGCCCTGGCCAAGGGTGACGAGGTGGTGGTGGGCGGCGGCGTTGTTGGCCGGATCTCCAAGCTGGGAGACAGTCTGGTGTGTGTGGAGATCGCCGAAGGCGTGGAGATCCAGGTGCAGCGCCCCTCGATCGTCCAAGTGCTGCCCAAGGGCACTTTCAAGTAAAAGTGGCAAGCGGCGGGCCCGAGCAGGACGGGGCCCTCGCAGCCCGGCCCTGAGGGGTCTGCGGCCGTTGCGGCCTCGGAGAATTCATGAATCGCTACCCCTGGTGGAAATACACCATCCTCGCGGTATCTCTGCTGCTGGGCCTGCTGTACGCGGTGCCCAATCTCTACGGAGAGGCCCCGGCGGTGCAGGTTTCCAGCGGCAAAGCCACGCTGAAGATCGACGCGACGCTGCTGCCACGGGTCAGCGAGGTGCTGCAGAAGGCGAGCGTCAAGGCGGAATCCGCCCAGTTCGACGGCCAGTCCATCAAGGTGCGCCTGGCCACCACCGACCAGCAGAAGTTGGCCAAGGACGCCTTGACGGCCGCCTTGAACCCGGACGCCGCCAATCCGTCCTACATTGTGGCCCTGAACCTGCTGTCCAACACTCCGGAGTGGATGGCGCGTCTTCGGGCCCTGCCCATGTACCTGGGCCTGGACCTGCGCGGTGGCGTGCACTTCCTGATGCAGGTGGACATGAAGGCGGCCCTCACCAAGAAGGGCGACGCCATTGCCAGCGACGTGCGCACGATGCTGCGCGACAAGGGCATCCGCCATGCCGGCATCACCCGCGACGGCATGGGCGTGGAAATCCGCTTCCGCGACGCTTCCGTGGCGGATTCGGCGCGCCGCTTGCTCGCGGAAAAGTTGCCCGACGTCGTCTGGACCGACGCCGCGGACGGCGGCGAGGCCCTGCTGCGCGGAGCCTTGAAACCCGAATCCGCCCGGGCGGTACAGGACCAGGCGCTCAAGCAGAACATCACCACGCTGCACAACCGGGTGAACGAACTGGGCGTGGCCGAGCCCGTGATCCAGCAACAGGGCGCCGACCGCGTAGTGGTGCAACTGCCTGGCGTGCAGGACACGGCCAAGGCCAAGGACATCATCGGGCGCACCGCCACGCTGGAAGTGCGCATGGTCAACGACAGCGCCGAGGCCCAGCAGGCCCTGTCGGGCGGTGCCGTGCCCTTCGGCAGCGAACGCTACCTGGAGCGCAATGGCGCGCCCATCATCGTGTTCCGCCAGGTGGTGCTCACGGGCGAGAACCTGAATGATGCGCAGGCCGGCTTCGACAACCAGACCCAGGAACCCGCCGTTCACCTGACGCTGGACGCCAAGGGCGCACGCATCTTCAAGGATGTCACGCGCGAGAGCGTGGGCAAGCGCATGGCGATCCTGCTGTTCGAGAAGGGCAAGGGCGAGGTGGTCACCGCGCCAGTCATCCGCAGCGAAATCGGCGGGGGCCGCGTGCAGATCTCCGGCCGAATGACCACACAAGAAGCCAACGACACCGCGCTGCTGCTGCGCGCAGGGTCGCTGGCCGCGCCCATGGAGATCATCGAGGAACGCACCATCGGCCCCAGCCTGGGCGCGGAGAACATCACCAAGGGCTTCGACAGCGTGGCCTACGGGTTCATCGCGATCGTGGTCTTCATGTGCGCCTATTACCTGCTGTTCGGCCTGTTCTCCTCCATCGCGCTGGGCTTCAACCTGCTGCTGCTGGTGGCGGTGCTGTCCATGCTGCAGGCCACCCTCACCCTGCCGGGCATGGCCGCCATCGCCCTGACGCTGGGCATGGCCATCGACGCCAACGTACTGATCAACGAGCGGGTGCGCGAGGAGTTGCGCACGGGCGCCTCACCGCAGGCGGCAATCCACGCCGGCTACGAGCGCGCCTTCGCCACCATCCTGGACTCCAACATCACCACGCTGATTGCCGGCGTGGCCCTGCTGGCTTTCGGCTCGGGCCCGGTGCGCGGCTTTGCCGTGGTGCACTGCCTGGGCATCCTGACCTCGATGTTCTCGGCCGTGATGTTCTCGCGCGGACTGGTCAACCTTTGGTACGGTCGTCAGAAGAAGCTCAAGTCCGTGTCGATCGGGCAGGTCTGGAAGCCCGGCACTGAGGTGTCCACCCCCACACCGAAGGCCTGAGGAGGGCACGCCATGGAATTCTTCCGTATCCGCCGTGACATCCCGTTCATGCGCCACGCACTGGTGCTGAACATCATTTCCTTCCTCACTTTCGCCGCCGCGGTGTTCTTCCTGGCCACGCGCGGACTGCACCTGTCCATCGAGTTCACAGGTGGCACCGTGCTGGAGGTGGAGTACGCCCAAGCGGCCGACATCAACAAGAGTCGCGCCGCGGTGGAAGCGCTCAACCTGGGCGAGGTGCAGGTGCAGACCTTCGGCACCTCCCGGGATGTGCTGATCCGGCTGCCGGTGCGCGGCGACGTCAAACAGTCGGAACTGTCCCAGCGCGTGTTCGAGCAACTGTGCAAGGCCGAGTCTGGCACCGTCTCCATCAAGCAGTACGTGAGTGCACAGGGCGAGTCCGTCAGCAGGCCCTCCTGCGCCACGGCATCGGGGGCGGAACCTCTGAAGCTCAACCGCACGGAGTTCGTCGGCCCCTCGGTGGGCTCAGAACTGGCCCGCGACGGCCTGATCGCGCTGGCCTTCACCGTGGCCGGCATCATGATCTACCTGGCCTTTCGCTTCGAATGGAAATTTGCCGTGGCCGGCATCGTCGCCAACCTGCACGACGTGGTGATCATCCTGGGCTTTTTCGCCTTCTTCCAATGGGAGTTCTCGCTCGCGGTGCTGGCGGCGATACTGGCCGTGCTGGGCTATTCCGTCAACGAGTCGGTGGTGATCTTCGACCGCATCCGCGAAGTCTTCCGCAAGATGCGCAAGATGACCACGCCACAGGTGATCGACAACGCCATCACCAGTACCACCAGCCGCACCATCATCACCCACGGCTCCACGCAGATCATGGTGTTGTCCATGCTGATATTCGGCGGGCCCACGCTGCACTACTTCGCCGTCGCGCTGACCATCGGCATCCTGTTCGGCATCTACTCCTCCATCTTCGTGGCCGCGGGCATTGCCATGTGGCTGGGCGTCAAGCGCGAAGACCTGGTCAAGGGCACTCCCGGCAAGGAGCAGGACCCGAACGATCCCAACGCGGGAGCAGTGGTGTAGCGCGTATCGGCGCACCCACGCCGAACGGGCGTTCGCCATGACCAGAAGCGGTGCATCCCAGTCCCCGGCCGGACAGGCGCGCCAGGTCTTCGCGCTGCACCTGGGAGCCGCGCTGCCCACCATCAGTGACCACCTGCTGGGCTGCGCCCGGGCCCAGTTGCCTCTGGACGGCTCGTCCGGGCCGGGGCAGGGCCGCGACCATCGGGCCCGGCTGCTGGCCGAGAGTCTGCCGTCCTGGGTTCGGGGCATGATCCATGAACTGCGGGTGGGCCTGGAGTTCGGCTGGCTGGCACAGGACACGCGCGAACAATCCCCGCCGGCCGGGCAGGATGCGCAGCAAAGCGGCGAATGGCTGGCCTTCAGGCTGGCAGTGGCCGTGCTCGACCGCGCCCGAGGCCAGTTCGAGGACCTGCGCACCCGCGTCACAAGGCTCGAACAGGTGGAGGACCTGGAGACCCGTGATTTCCTGAAGCCCGACACCGTGGCGCGCCTGACCGTGCGCGCCTGGGAGGCGGCAGAACTGCCGCTGGAGATCTGGCAGGACCTTCAGCCGAGCCTGCACGACGCCTTCGCCCTGCACCTGGAACAGGCCTACCACGCGGCTAATGAATGGCTTGTCGATCACGGCGTCATGCCCGAAATCAGCCTGCGCGCCCTGAGAGGCGATGCGCTGACACCTCCCGGGCCTGCCCAGCCCCGGCAGCAGGCGGGCGGCGGCGACACCCGCGAGGCCGCCCTCCCGGAAGGCCGCCCCTGGCCGGATTCGCGTCACCAGGAGCCCGCGGCTTCAGACACCGGCGCCGGGGCCACGGTCACGCAGCGCCTGAGCAATTACGGCATCGACGGTTCTCCAGCGCAAGACCTGCCCGTCCAGCCGACGCCGCCGGCAACAGCCTCCCACAAGCTGCTGGGGGCCCTGCAGCGCCTGGGTGCGCTGGCGGGGGGCCTGCCCACAGGCGTGCCCGCCGAGACGGCCTTTCAGGCCACGGTCATGGACTCGGCCCACGTGGGGGACGCCGTGGCGGGGGCAGCCACGGTCGCCGCACCCTTGCAGGAAACCGGCCTGCCGGGGCGCGAGTGGCGGCAGGGCCCGGCCACGCAAGAAGAGCGCACCACGCTCGAGATCGTCGCCCTGATGTTCCACGGCATCCTGGCCGAGGAGCGTGTGCCCGCGTCCGCGCGCGTGTGGTTCGCCCGTTTGCAGATACCCGTGCTGCGGGTGGCGCTGACCGAGCCGGAGCTTTTTGCCTCGCCCGACCACCCCACGCGTCGCCTGATCGACCGCATGGGCGCCTGCCTCCTGGGCTTTGGGCGCAAGGGGCCGGCAGCCGACGAGGCGCTGGAACTCGAGATCAAGCGCATCGTGCAGGTGGTGGAAGCCTACCCAGACTCCGGGCGCAGAGTGTTCCAGACCGTCTTTGGCGAGTTCGAGAAATTCCTGGAAAGCTCTTATAGCGAGCAGAGCGAAACCAGCCGCCGGTCGGTCTCGCTGGCACAGCAACTGGAACAGCGCGAAACCCTGGCCATCCAGAACACCATCGAGTTTCGCCGCATGCTGGAAGGCGAGCCGGTACAGGACGGTGTGCGCCAGTTCCTTTTCGACGTCTGGGCCGACGTGCTGGCCACCGTGTCGGTCAGTCAGGGGCCTTCCAGCGAGCGGACGCGCGCCATGAAGCGGGTGGCCAGCGACCTGATCTGGTCGGCCGGGGCCAAGGTCACGCGGGAAGACCGGGCCGATGTCCTGCGCCGCATGCCTGCCTTGCTCAAGGCGATACGAGAGGGCATGTCCACCGCAGGCATTCCAGCCGAGCGCCAGGAAGACCTGATCAAGAAGCTCAACGACAGCCTGACCGAAGGCTTCACCGCCAAGGCCGCCCCCCTGCCGCAGCGCAAGCTGCAGGACCTGATGGAGCAGCTGGAGTCTCTGGAGGAGATGCTTCCCGAGAGCCTGCAGATCGACATCGACGAGTCCTTCGTGCGCGATATCCCGGGCGCCTCGGACACGGAGCTGGAGGTGGTAGTGGATGGCGGCGGCGAGCCCATCACCGCGATGCTGTCCTGGGCACGGGAACTGCCCGTGGGCAGCTGGTACATGCTCAAGCACGGCAGCACGGAGCGGCCTGTCCAGCTGGTGTGGCAAGGCACGCGCAGGTTGCTGGCCCTGTTCGTCTCGGCCGACGGCCAGTGCAAACTCTTCCAGTTGCGCAGGTTGGCGGCCTACCTGCAAAGCGGCCTGATCCAGCCGGCGCAGGACGAAGACCTGACCATCAAGGGCATCCGGGGAACGCTGGACATCCTGAGCATCCTGCCCAAGCCGCCGGCCGCGTGACCGCGGACGGGAGCGCGCGAGCACGCGCTCGATCGGCTCAGTGGATGACTCTGTGCTCCGGGTCGACGAAGAGTTCGTCGAGGATGAGCGCGTCGGGTTCTTCGCCCAGGCTCCAGAAGACCATCAGGATGATGATCTTGAACTCCTCAAGATCCATTTGCCCGGCGCCCACGGCGCAGGCCCGGTCGATGACCATCTCACGCAGAGCCGCGGGCAGCACGCCTGCGGACTCCAGGAAGCTCAGGAAACCCACGCATTCCTCGCCAAGCAGCTCGCGCTCGGCCTCGGTGTAGATGCGCAGGCTGGCAACGTCGCCCTGCTCGTGCACGGCCTGGGCGCTGGTGGACAGGCCCTCCAGCCAGGTCAGGGCCTCGTGGATTTCGTCGGATTCGAAGCCGACAGCCGAGAGCTTGCGGGTGAGCTGCCGGTGGTCCGGACAGGCGTCGGGCCGCCAGTAGTTTTCGTACAGATACACCAGCACATCGAACATCGGACGACTATACCCGAGGGCCTGCCGCCCGATCGGTGCATCTGGACGGTCAAGTCGCCTGCTGGCGCTGGAACTGGCCACCCGGCAGTCGCGCCACCAGGCCCTGCAGTTCCAGCTCCAGCAGGCGCGCACCCAGCTCCGGAGCGGCGTCGCCGGTGCGGCCGATCAGCGTGTCCAGGCTGACGGGGTCGTGGCCCATGGCCTGCAGCAGGCGGCCGTGCGGGGTGTGCGCATCAGCTCCGGCCTCGGAAGCCTCCGAGACCTCGGACCGTGGTTGCACAGAGCCCGGCCCGGCGGCCTGGAGTTGAAGGGCCTGCAGAATTTCCTCGGGTGACTCCACCAACTGGGCGCCCTGGCGGATCAACTCGTGGCACCCCCTGGATTGAGGCGACTGGATGGACCCCGGCACCGCGAAGACCTCCCGGCCGGCCTCCATCGCCAGGCGGGCCGTGATGAGCGAACCGGATTTCAGCGTCGCCTCGACGACGAGGGTGGCCCGGGTGAGGCCGGCGATGATGCGGTTGCGGTGCGGGAAGTGGTGGGCCAGCGCCGGTGTGCCCGGCGCATGCTCGCTGACCACCACGCCAGCCTGCACGATGCTGCGCCACAGCCCGCCGTGCCGCCGCGGGTACACGATGTCGGGACCGGTGCCGATCACCGCCACGGTGGACCCTTCGCCCGACAAGGCCCCCTCATGGGCCGCACCGTCGATGCCGGCCGCCAGGCCAGAGACAACGGTCACGCCCGCCTGGCTCAGCGCTGCGGCGAAGTGCCGTGCGTGGGCCAGGCCCTGGGGGGTCGCCTGCCGGCTGCCCACCACGGCCACCGAGGGCTTGTGCAGCAGTTCCACCCGCCCCTCCAGAAAGAGCATGAGAGGTGGATCGCCGCCATGCAGCAAGGGCTCCGGGAAGCCAGGGTCGCCCAGGGTCAGCGCCTGACGGGCGGGGTCGGCGCCCAGCCAATCCAGGGCGCGCTGCTGCCGGGGGTGGGCCGAGGCGTCAGGTGCGGCCAGGGTCTGCGCCGCCACGGGCCCCCCGGCAGCGGCCCACTGTGCCGAGGAGGCCCCCAGCACACCCTCCGGTGAGCCAAAGGCCTGCAACAGGCGGCGCGCCATCGGCCGTGTCAGACCCGGGGTCGTCAACAGGCGGAACCAGGCCGGGAAGTCCTGCGGCGTCAAGGGCGGCCCCCAAAAAGGTCGGTTGTGACCGTGCTGCCGGGCCCGCTGACCCGCTCAGGGCTGAGAGAAACGGGCACCCGGCGCCACCGGGTCCTGGTGGTTCAGGATCAGCGCGTACGACACCCGGTCGAAGACGCGGAAGACGAACATCTGGCCGTTGCGCTCGTCCGGCAGGCGAAGCTTCTGCCGTGTCGACGGGTCAGGGTCGGCCACCAGGCTACCGGTGCGCCACAAGGCCAGCACGTGCCCTCTTTCGATGCCGTCGCGCGCACCGCGGTTCAGCGACACGATCTGGTGCTGCGCCGCTGTGAGACCTTCGCCATACAGGCCGATCACCTGGCCATCCACCGGTTGAGCCGGGGCCCGTGGCGCGAAGGTGACAAACTCCGGTGCAGACGCCTGCGTCAGCCGGTCACCCACGCCGACCTCCAGCCGCGCCTCCTTGAGCAGCACGCGGGTGAGCGAGGACTGCGCGCTGCCCTGAACGGGCGGCCGCGGTTCACCAGCGCCGAGGACTTCCACCTGGCCCGCCACCCGGGCCTCGTAACCCAGGATCTCCCGCGTGCCCGGGTCGCGCAGGGGCTGGGGCTCGCGAACCAGCTGAAACTGCCGCCGGCCCTGGAGGTCACCGCGTACATAGGCGATCTCGCCCTTGGTCATGAGCGCGCGGCCGTCCGGTGCCGCGACGATGCGCGCAGCGCCGTCCAACTCGCCGGCCTCCAGCACCGTGGCCTGGGCAATGAACGGGGCGATCAGCTGGGTCGGCACGGCAGCGATAGCGGAGTCATCCAGCGGCCCCGTGCGCACCCTCGGCGACAGCTTGACCGTCACGGGCGCCGCGGGCTGCGCAGCCGCCGCCGGCTGTGCCAGTAGCGCCACCATGAGGGTGGCGCGCTCCGGTCCCTTGGACAGCACCAGCACCTGCCCCGGATACAGGCGATGGGGATCGCGCACCTGCTCCAGGTTCATGCCCCACAGCTCCGCCCAGCGCCAGGGGCTCTTCAGGAACAACTGGGACAGCCCCCACAAGGTGTCGCCGGGGCGAACGGTATGGGAGGCCGGGGCGTCGGGCGCCAAGTCGGCCAGGGCCACGCCCTGCTGAGCCACCCGTTGGGCGATCTGCAGTTGACCGGGGCTCACGGCGGCACTGCCCTGCGCCCAGCAGGTACCCGCCAGCAAGGCCGACACCAGAATAGCCCCCCGACATGCGGCGCGCGAGGCCTGGGGTCGGGGGATGGGCGGCAGAGGGTGGTGGGTCAACAGGGGGCTCCCAGGGGCCGGTGAAAAACTTGCCGAGTCGCCGGACTTCGAGGGCCGGCTCGCCGCGCAGTCAAGGAATGAATGGGCCACTCGCTGCAGCGATGATGCCTGCTCCGCGACAATCTTGGTTCGAAATCAAATTTTGCCGGCAATCGCGGGGCAGGGCAATGAAGCGCGGCCCCCAGGCGGCCCCCCGTTTTGGGGGGCCGCCGGGCGGCTTGCCCAGGCACCTCTTCCCGGGACGATGATCCATGGCCCTGTTGCCCATCCTGAAGTTCCCCGACCCTCGCCTGCACAAGGTTGCGCAGACGGTGGCGGCGGTGGACGACCGTGTGCGCCGCCTCGTCGACGACATGCTGCAGACCATGTACGACGCCGAGGGCGTGGGGCTGGCCGCCACCCAGGTGGACGTTCACGAGCGCATCATCGTGATGGACACGTCCGACACGCGCGACCAGCCGGTGGTGCTCATCAATCCGGAACTCGTGAGCCGCAGCGAAGCCCTCAGCTTCCGCGACGAAGGTTGCCTGTCGGTGCCTGGCACCTACGACAAGGTGGCCCGCCACGAGCAGGTGACCGTGCGTGCGCTGGGGCGTGACGGTCAGCCCTTCGAGATGCCGTGCGAAGGCCTGGCGGCGGTGTGCGTGCAGCACGAGATGGACCACCTGCTGGGCCGGGTGTTCGTGGAGTACCTGAGCCCGCTCAAGCGCGACCGCATCCGCAGCAAGATGCTCAAGCGCGCACGCGAAGAGCAGCGCGCCTGAGGACTGCCAGCGCCCGAACCACCCCTTTCCGAGGACCGTCCCCTTGCGCATCGCCTTTGCCGGAACCCCCGAATTCGCGGCAACGGCGCTGGATGCGCTGCATGCGGCAGGTCATGATGTTGCGCTGGTCCTGACGCAGCCGGACCGCCCCGCCGGCCGGGGTCAGCACCTGCAGGCTTCGGCCGTCAAGCAGCGGGCGCTGGCGCTGGGCCTGCCTGTGGCCCAACCGCGCGGGCTGCGCCTGGACGGCCGCTTCGCCGAGGACGCCTTGAGCGCCCGCGCCGCCCTGGAGCAGGCCGCGCCGCAGGTCATGGTGGTGGCCGCCTACGGCCTCATCCTGCCGGCGTGGACCCTGAGCCTGCCCCCCGCAGGCTGCCTGAACATCCACGCCTCCATGCTGCCGCGCTGGCGGGGCGCCGCCCCCATCCACCGCGCCATCGAGGCCGGTGACGACTTCACCGGCATCACCATCATGCAGATGGACGAGGGCCTGGACACCGGTGCCATGCTGCTGCAGATGCAGGAAGCCATCACGCCAAAGGACACCACGCAAAGCCTGCATGACCGGCTGGCGGCGATGGGCGGCCAGCTGATCGTGCAGGCCCTGCAGGATCTGGCGTCGGGCCGCCTGCAGGCCCGGGCCCAGCCGGCCGAAGGCGTGAGCTACGCACACAAGATCGACAAGTCCGAAGCGCCGATTGACTGGCGCCTGCCCGCCGCGGTGATCGAGCGCCGCGTGCGCGCTTTCGACCCCTTCCCTGGCGCCACCCTCGAGGGCCGAGGCCTGACCCTCAAGGTCTGGCGCGCTGCGGCCATCCCGCTGCCGGCTGGCGCAGTGCCGCCGCCTGGGACGGTGGTGGAAGTGGGCAAGGGCCGCATGGCTGTGGCCTGCGGCGAGGGCACGGCGCTGGAACTGCTCGAAGTACAGCGGCCCGGCGGGCGCCGTCAGAGTGCTGGCGCCTTGGTGCAGGGCGGCGCTTTACCGTGGTGGCAAGCGGGTGAAATGCTGCTTCGCCCACCCCCGGGCGGCTCGGCAGGGTAAGGTGATGAGTGCCGGCTGGCACGGACGGCGCCGCCCGCACCGAAGCGCGTGCGGCTCAAGTTCCGGAGCTCGCGGGCCGATAACCCGAAGAGGTGTTGTCATGAACCGAACTCTTTCCCGACCCTTCCTGCCGCGTGCCCTGCTGGGTGCATGCGTTCTCGCCACCTTGGTGGGCTGCGACATGCTGGGCGTGGAATCCGCCTCGTCCATGTCCGCCCGGCGCGAGGCCGAAGGCAAGGCCATCGGCGGCGCCTGTCGGCATGCCGGCCGTGCGCTGGAAGACTGCTACGCCATGAACCGGAAGGCGGACAAGGCGGCGGTCTTTGCGGGCTGGCGCGAAATGAATGACTACATGCGGGAAAACAAGGTCGAGACCGTGTCCCCGCAGGCCGTGCCGTCCTCGGGCCTGGCCAAGTCGGGCGAGGACGCCAAGCCGGCCAAGCCCTGACAGGACCCTCAGGGGACCCACAGGGGACAATCAGCGGCTGTGACCGCCGCTGCTGACCCTCCTCCCCCCACCGAAAGCGGGCGCAACGCCCCTATCGCCCTGTGGCGCGACCCCGAGTTCCGCCGCGGCGCGCATGACATGACCGGCATCGCCGTGGGCATCGCCGCCTGGGGCCTGGTGACTGGGGTGGCCATGGCCAAGAGCGGCATGGACATGACCGTGGCGGTGCTGATGTCGCTGATGGTGTTTGCCGGCTCGGCCCAGTTGGCCACCATGCCGCTGATCGCCTCGGGTGCCCCGCTGTGGGTGGTGTGGGCCACGGCCTTCTGCGTCAACCTTCGTTTCATCATCCTGAGTGCGGCCTGGCGCCCCTATGTCCACGGCTACCGGCCGGCGCAGCGCTGGTGCATGGCCTACTTCACCGCCGACCTGAACTACGTGCTGTTCATGCGCCGGTTTCCCAAGCCCGAGCCCGAGCCCGCGCAGTGGCCTTACTTCTGGGGCGGCGCGTCCACCAACTGGGCGTCGTGGCAGCTGTCGTCCCTGCTCGGTCTGTGGCTGGGTGGCAGCGTGCCTGCAGAGTGGGGGCTGGGCTTTGCCGGCCATGTCGCCCTGCTGGCGCTGACCTGCTCCATGCTGACCGACCGCGCCTCCTGGGTGGCCGCCGGGGTGGCGGCCTGCGCCTCGGTGGCGGCCTACGCGCTGCCGCTCAAGCTCAACATCGTGGTGGCCATCGCCGCGGCCGTGGCCACGGGCCTGCTGCTGCAGCAGGCGCGTCAGCAGGAGATGCGCTCATGAGCCTGCTGGAGGGCTTTCTGGCGGTGCTGGGGCTGACCGCGATCACCGTCCTGACGCGCGGTTTCTTCTTCCTGTCTTCCCGGGAGCTGCCGTTCCCCGAGCGCTTGAAGGACGGACTGCGGTTCGCCCCCCTGGCTGCGCTGATGGCCGTGGTGGTGCCGGAGATCGTGCTGGTGCAAGGCGAGTTGGTGTCCACCTGGCGCGACGCCCGCCTGTGGGCGGCCGCCGCAGGCCTGGCCTGGTTCTTCTGGCGGCGCGGCATCCTGGGCACCATCGTGGCCGGCATGGCGGTGTACCTGCCCTTGCGCGTAGGCCTGGGCTGGTGAAGCCCGGTTTCTACAATTTCAGGCTTCCATCAGACTAGCCCCGGGCTCCCCATGAACGTCATCCGTTTCGCCGATCTCGTCGCTGCTGGCCGTGTGGCTGGCAAGCGCGTCTTCATCCGCGCCGACCTGAACGTGCCGCAGGACGATGCCGGCCGCATCACCGAGGACACGCGCATCCGCGCCTCCGTGCCCTGCATCGAGATGGCACTCAAAGCCGGCGCCGCGGTGATGGTCACCTCGCACCTGGGCCGCCCCACCGAGGGCGACTTCAAGCCCGAGGACTCGCTGGCCCCGGTAGCCGCGCGCCTGGCCGAGCTGCTGGGCCGCGAGGTGGAGCTCAAGAGCGGCTGGGTGGATGGCGTGGCCGTGGCCCCGGGCCAGGTGGTGATGCTGGAGAACTGCCGCCTCAACAAGGGCGAGAAGAAGAACGACGAGGCGCTGGCGCGCAAGATGGCCGCGCTGTGCGACATCTTCGTGCACGACGCCTTCGGCACCGCGCACCGGGCCGAGGCCTCCGCCTACGGCATCGCGCAGTTCGCCCCCGTGGCCTGCGCCGGCCCGCTGCTGGCCGCCGAGATTGACGCCATCACGAAGGCTCTGGCCGCGCCGCGGCGCCCGCTGGTGGCCATCGTGGCCGGCAGCAAGGTCTCCACCAAGCTCACCATCCTGCAAAGCCTGGCCAAGAACGTGGATGGCCTGGTGGTGGGTGGCGGCATCGCCAACACCTTCATGCTCGCGGCCGGGCTGAAGATCGGCAAGAGCCTGGCCGAGCCGGACCTGGTGGGCGAGGCCAAGGCCGTGATCGACGCCATGGCCGCGCGCGGCGCCGAGGTGCCCATCCCCGTGGACGTGGTGTGCGCCAAGACCTTCGCTGCGGACGCGCCGGCCACGGTCAAGGCCGCCACCGAGGTGACTGACGACGATCTGATCCTGGACATCGGCCCCAAGACGGCGCAGATGCTGGCCGACAAACTGATGGCCGCCGGCACCATCGTCTGGAACGGCCCCGTGGGCGTGTTCGAGTTCGACGCCTTCGCCCGCGGCACCGAGACGGTGGCGCGGGCCGTGGCGGCCAGCGCGGCCTTCAGCATCGCCGGCGGTGGCGACACCTTGGCGGCGATCGCCAAGTACGGCATCGAGGCCGACATCGGCTACATCTCCACCGGCGGCGGCGCCTTCCTGGAGGTGCTGGAGGGCAAGACCCTGCCGGCCTTCGAAATCCTGGCGCGCCGCGCGGCGGGTTGATCCGCCCGCTGCATCCGGGCCGATTGCATACCGTCTGGTTCAAACTGATTCGGGTTCTCCTCCTGATCCTGTACGGCTTTCGGGCGTAATCTGCGCCTTCAGCCGCGACGACGGCAGGCGACGAGGAGACCGTATGAAGCCCGAACTGACCCCGGCCGAGAAGGCCCTGCGCGACGCTGCGCTGGAGTACCACCGCACGCCCACGCGCGGCAAGATCTCGGTCACGCCGACCAAGCCGCTGTCCAACCAGCGCGACCTGTCGCTGGCCTACAGCCCTGGGGTGGCCTATGCCTGCCTGGCCATCGAGCAGGATCCGACGCTGGCGGCCGAGTACACCTCGCGCGGCAACCTGGTGGGCGTCATCACCAACGGCACCGCGGTGCTGGGCCTGGGCGACATCGGCCCGCTGGCCGGCAAGCCGGTGATGGAGGGCAAGGGCTGCCTGTTCAAGAAGTTCGCCGGCATCGACGTCTTTGACATCGAACTGGCCGAGAAGGACCCGGACAAGCTGGTGGAGATCATCGCGGCGCTGGAGCCCACGCTGGGCGGCATCAACCTCGAAGACATCAAGGCGCCTGAGTGCTTCTACATCGAGAAGAAGCTGCGCGACCGGCTGAACATCCCCGTCTTCCACGATGACCAGCACGGCACGGCCATCATCTCGGCGGCCGCCCTGCTCAACGGGCTGGAGTTGGTGGGCAAGGCGATCGGCGACATCAAGCTCGTGTCCTCGGGCGCTGGCGCGGCGGCCATCGCATGCCTGGACGTGATGGTGGGCCTGGGCGTCAAGCGCGAGCACATTTTCGTGGTGGACTCGCGCGGCGTCATCCACAGCCAGCGCGAGGATGCCCTGAACGGCAAGCTCGATGTCTCCAAGCGCCCCTACTGCCAGACCACCGACGCCCGCCACCTGGCCGACGTGGTGGCCGGGGCCGACGTGTTCCTGGGTTGCTCGGCCGCGGGCGTGCTGACGGCCGAGATGGTCAAGACCATGGCGCGAGAGCCCATCATCCTGGCGCTGGCCAACCCTGAACCCGAGATCCGCCCCGAACTGGCCAAGGCCGTGCGGCCGGACTGCATCATCGCCACCGGGCGCTCGGACTACCCCAACCAGGTCAACAACGTCCTGTGCTTCCCCTACATCTTCCGCGGCGCGCTGGACTGCGGCGCCACCAAGATCACCGAGGCCATGAAGCTGGCCTGCGTGCGCGAGATCGCCGACCTGGCCAAGGCCGAGATCAGCGACGAGGTGGCGGCGGCCTACGCGGGGCAGGAGCTGAAGTTCGGCCCGGACTACCTCATCCCCAAGCCCTTTGATGCGCGGCTGATCCTGCGCATCGCCCCCGCGGTGGCCCAGGCGGCGGCAGACAGCGGCGTGGCGACGCGGCCCATCACCGACCTGGAGGCCTACCGTGCCTCGCTGCAGCGCCACGTCTACCAGACTGGCATGCTCATGCGGCCGGTTTTTGCCGCGGCCAAGGCTTTCAATGCCCGTCAGCCGGCGCGAGTGGTCTACGCCGAGGGCGAGGACGAGCGCGTGCTGCGCGCCGTGCAGGTGGTGCTGGACGAAGGCCTGGCCCAGCCGGTGCTGATCGGCCGGCCCGAGGTGGTGCGCATGCGCATCGAGCGTGCCGGGCTGCGCCTGCAGGCCGGGCGCGACTTCGAGCTGGTGGACCCCGAGAACGACCCGCGCTTTCGCGCCTACTGGGAGACCTACCACCAGCTCATGGGCCGCGAAGGCGTCACGCCCGAGGCGGCCAAGGCCGCCGTGCGGCGCTCCAACACGCTGATCGCCTCGTTGATGGTCAAGCGCGGCGAGGCCCACGCCATGCTGTGCGGGCTGGTAGGCCGCTATGACGCCCACCTGGACCACGTGCGCACGGTGATCGGCCAGCGCGAGGGCACGCATGTGATGGCGGCCATGAACGCGCTGATGCTGGACCAGTTCACCGTCTTCATCACCGACACCTTCGTCAACGAGCAGCCCAGCGCCGAGGAGCTCAGCGAGATCGCACAGATGGCCGCGGCCGAGGTGCGCCGCTTCGGCCTGCCGCCCAAGGTGGGCTTTCTGTCGCACTCGATCTACGGCTCGTCCAACCGCCCATCGGCGCGCCGCATGCGCGAGGCCCGCAACCTCTTCGTCCAGGCGGAACCGGACATCGAATGCGACGGCGAGATGCACGGCGACGCGGCGCTCTCAGAAGCGGTGCGCCGCTCCTACCTGCCCGACACCACGCTCAGCGGCTCGGCCAACTTGCTGGTGCTGCCCAACATCGACGCCGCCAATATCCTGTTCAATGTTCTGAAGGAGGCCGGCAGCCGCGGTGTCACCGTGGGCCCGATGCTGCTGGGGGCAGCCGCGCCGGTGCACATCCTCACGCCGTCCTCGACCGTACGGCGCGTGGTCAACATGACGGCGGTGGCGGTGGCCGACGCGGCGGATGTGGCCGCCCGCAACTGAGGCGCTGCGGGCCTGTAACCTCCCGGTAACGCCCTCCGGGACCGGCCCCCGATAATCCGGCGCCGGCGTCACCCCGTGCGCCGGACCCACCCTGGAGTATCTGCATGACCCGCGCCACCAAGATCGTCGCCACCCTCGGCCCGGCGTCGAGCGACCCGCAGGTGCTGGAGAACCTGCTGCGCGCCGGCGTGGACGTGGTTCGCCTGAACTTCAGCCACGGCAAGGCGCAGGACCACATCGACCGCGCCACCCTGGTCCGCGAAACCGCCGCCCGCGTGGGCAAGCCCGTGGCGCTGATGGCCGACCTGCAGGGCCCCAAGATTCGCGTGGGCAAGTTCGTCGACGGCAAGGTGATGCTGGTGGCCGGCCAGCCCTTCGTACTGGACGCGCAGCGCACCGAGCCGGGCGACCTGTCCGCCGTGGGGCTGGACTACAAGGAGCTGCCGCGGGACGTGAAACCCGGCGACAAGCTGCTGCTCAACGACGGTCTGATCGTGCTGGTGGTGGAGTCCGTGCGCGGCGAGCAGGTGCACACGGTGGTGAAGATCGGCGGCGAGCTGTCCAACAACAAGGGCATCAACAAGGCCGGCGGGGGCCTCACCGCCCCGGCGCTCACCGCCAAGGACATGGAGGACATCAAGACCGCCATGGCCTTCCAGTGCGAGTACCTGGCGGTGAGCTTTCCCAAGAGCGCCACCGACATGGAGATGGCGCGCCAGCTGGCCAACGTGGCCGGCGAGGCCTACCGCCACAAGCCCGCCATGATCGCCAAGATCGAACGCAGCGAGGCCATCCCGCAGCTGGAGAACATCCTCAAGGCCAGCGACGGCATCATGGTCGCGCGCGGTGACCTGGCCGTGGAGGTGGGCAACGCGGCCGTGCCGGCGCTGCAAAAACGCATGATCCGCATGGCCCGCGAGATGGACAAGGTGGTCATCACGGCCACGCAGATGATGGAGAGCATGATCCTGGCGCCCGTGCCCACACGCGCTGAGGTGAGCGACGTGGCCAACGCCGTGCTGGACGGCACCGACGCCGTGATGCTGAGTGCCGAGACCGCCGCGGGCAAGTACCCGGTGGAGACGGTGGAGCAGATGCACCTCATCGCGCTGGAAGCCGAGAGCGCCGAGGACGTGCAGCTCGACAGCGACTTCGTCAACAAGCAGTTCGGCCGTATCGACCAGAGCATCGCCATGGGCGCGCTCTTCACCGCGCACCACCTGGGCTGCAAGGCCATCATCGCGCTGACGGAGAGCGGCTCCACCGCGCTGTGGATGAGCCGGCACAACATCAAGGTGCCCATCTACGCCCTGACCACCAAGGCGCAGAGCGAGCGCAAGATGGCGCTGTACCGCAACGTGCGCCCCATCCTCATGCCCTCCTTCAGCGACCGCGACCAGGCCCTGCAGGCTGCCGAGAAGCTGCTGTGCGAGCGCGGCGTGCTGATGCCTGGCGACACCTACGCCATCACCTGCGGCGAGCCCATGGGCTACCCCGGCGGCACCAACATGCTCAAGGTGTGCCGGGTTGCCTGAGTCCGCCCAGGCCGGCGGCGCTGAACCCTCCCCTGCCCTCACGGTCAACCTGATCGCCCAGGTGGCCTATAGCCTCCTGGTCATGACGGTGTGCCTGCCGTCCATGCCCGAGTGGGGAGACTTTTTCGGCCGACCACAAGACGAGGTGCAGCTCACCTTCAGCGGCTTCGTCCTGACCTTTGGCCTGCTGCAGCTGGTGTACGGGCCCCTGTCCGACCGTTACGGCCGCAGGGCCATGATCCTGATCGGGCTGGCGGTGGGCATCACGGGTTCGCTGGCGGCGGCGATGGCGCAGAGCCTGCCCATGCTGGTGGCCGCGCGGGTGCTGCAGGGGGCGGGGGTCGCCGCCGGCATGGTGGTGGGCCGGGCCGCGGTGCAGGACCTGTACCACGGGCCGCAGCGCACCCGCGTCATGGCCTACGTCGGCATGACGCTGGGCCTGTGCCCGCCCACGGGCACGGTGGTCGGCGGCCAGATCCACGAGGCCCTGGGCTGGCAGGCCAACTTCGTGGGGGTGGCGGCCCTCGGCGTGCTGCTGTTCGCGGCCGCCTGGTGGGGCCTGCCCCGCGGCTCGGGCGCCGCTGAAGGCTCGCCGCGCGCCGCGGGGGCTGGGGCCGTGCTGGCGGGCATGGGGCAGGCCTATGCGCGGCTGCTGCGCATGCCGGTGTATCTGCTGCACGTGACCATCCTGGGCTTCACCACCGCGGCCTTCTACATGTTCCTCTCCGGGGCGCCTTCGGTGCTGCGCAGCTACGGCATCGGCCCCGGTGAGGTCGGCTTTGCCATCATGGTCGTGCCCTTGTCCTACATCGTCGGCAACTTCCTCACCAGCCGGATGGTGCGGCGCACGGGCGGGCCCGCCCTGATGCGCGTCGGACAGACCTTGAGCCTGACGGGTGTGGGCCTGATGCTGCTGCTGGGTCTGGCGGGTCAGCACAGCCCTTGGGCCTTCGTGCTGCCGCTGCTGTTGCTGGGCATCGGCCACGGCCTGCTGGTGCCGCCCTGCCTGGTGGCCACCGTGGCCCTGATGCCCGCCCTGGCGGGGGCGGCCTCGGCGCTGGCCGGGGTCACGCAGCAGTTGATGGGCGCGCTGGGGGGCTATCTCGTGGGCTGGGTATCGCTCGCCGACCATGTCGGGCTGGCCGCGCTGATGCTGGGCGCCACCGCGCTGGCCACCCTGGCGCGCGTCGCCGCCGGCCGCAGCGCCGCACCGCACGCGCACACGCCGCGTGCCTGATCGCCCTGCCCTGCGTGTCGGCGGGCTGTGGCTCGTCAGCGTTCCGGTCGTTTCGCTTCCTAAAATCGGCGCAGTTACACCGCCGTTTCATCCCTCCCATCGTCAGACACCGAGGACCCCCCCATGCCACTCGTCTCCATGCGCCAGCTGCTCGACCACGCCGCCCTGAACGGCTACGGCATCCCGGCTTACAACGTCAACAACCTGGAGCAGGTGCAGGCCGTGATGGCGGCGGCTGACGAAGTAGGGGCGCCGGTGATCCTGCAGGCCAGCGCCGGGGCCCGCAAGTACGCGGGCGAGGCCTTCATCAAGCACCTGATCGCCGCGGCCTCGGAGGCCTACCCGCACATCCCGCTGGTGATGCACCAGGACCACGGCACCAGCCCCAAGGTGTGCGAAGGCGCCATCGGCCTGGGCTTTGGCTCCGTCATGATGGACGGCTCGCTGATGGAAGACGGCAAGACGCCCGCCAGCTTTGACTACAACGTCGACGTGACGCGCCGCGTGGTGGAGATGGCGCACCGCGTGGGCGTCACGGTGGAGGGCGAGCTCGGCTGCCTGGGCAACCTGGAGACGGGCGAGGCCGGCGAGGAAGACGGCATTGGCGCCGAGGGCAAGCTGGACCACAGCCAGATGCTGACCGACCCGGAAGAGGCCGCGCAGTTCGTCAAGGCCACGCAACTGGACGCCCTGGCGATTGCCATCGGCACCAGCCACGGCGCCTACAAGTTCAGCCGCCCGCCCACGGGCGACATCCTGGCCATTTCGCGCGTCAAGGAAATCCACGCCCGCATCCCCAACACCCACCTGGTGATGCACGGCTCGTCCTCGGTGCCGCAAGCCTTGCTGGACATCATCAACCAGTTCGGCGGCAAGATGAAGCAGACCTACGGCGTGCCGATTTCCGAGATCCAGGAAGCCATCAAGCACGGCGTGCGCAAGATCAACATCGACACCGACATCCGCCTGGCGATGACCGGCGCGGTGCGCAAGTTCCTGGCCGAGAACCCCGACAAGTTCGACGCCCGCGAGTGGCTCAAGCCCGCCCGCGAGGCGGCCAAGGCGGTGTGCAAGCAGCGCTACCTGGAGTTCGGCTGCGAGGGCCAGGCCGGCAAGATCCAAGCCGAGAGCCTGCAGGTCGTCGCGGCCAAGTACGCCCGGGGCGATCTGGCGCAGGTGGTGAACTGAGCCGCTGAAACCCGTGTGCGGCGACAATCGCCGCATGAACGCAAGCCCCGACACGCCCGCCCGCACCCCGCTCATCAGCGTGGTGATGGGCTCGTCCAGCGACTGGGACACCCTGCAGCACGCCGTCACGGTACTGCTGGACTTCGGCATCCAGCACGAGGTGCAGGTGGTGTCGGCCCACCGCATGCCCGACGCGATGTTCCGCTTTGCCGAGACCGCCGCCGGGCGTGGCGTGCGCGCCATCATCGCCGGCGCTGGCGGCGCGGCCCACCTGCCAGGCATGCTGGCGGCCAAGACGACCGTGCCGGTGCTGGGCGTGCCCGTGGCCAGCAAACACTTGCAGGGGCTGGACTCGCTGTACTCCATCGTGCAGATGCCCAAGGGCGTGCCCGTGGCCACCTTCGCCATCGGACCGGCTGGCGCGGCCAACGCGGCGCTGTTCGCGGTGGCCCTGCTCGCCCCCGAGGACCCGGCCTTGCGCGCCAAGCTCTCGGCCTTCCGCGCCGACCAGACGGCAGCCGCCACGGCGATGACGGCGGCGCTGCCGCTGTGAATCTGCGGCGCCGTGAGTCTGTAAGCCCGTGACGCTGCAACCCGCCAGCCTGCGGCCCGACGGCCAGCCGGTGACGCTGGGCGTGCTGGGCGGTGGCCAGCTGGGCCGCATGTTCGTGCACGCCGCGCAGACGCTGGGCTTCCGCACCGCCGTGCTGGACCCGGACCCCGACAGCCCCGCCGGTCGCGTGTCGCACCTGCATCTGCAGGCGGCTTTCACGGACGAGGCTGCGTTGGCAGCACTGGCCCAGGCCTGCGACGCGGTGACCACCGAGTTCGAAAACGTGCCAGCGCAGGCGCTGCGCGTGCTGGCGCAGCACCGGCCCGTGGCGCCTTCGGCGCAGGCCGTGGCCGTGTGCCAGCACCGGGCGCTGGAGAAGGCGCACTTCACGGCCTGCGACGTGCCCTGCGTGCCTTACGCTCGGCTGGAATCGGCGGCCGACTTAGCCGCTTTGCAAGGGACGTCAGGCCACCACCTGTTCCCCGCCATCCTCAAGAGCTCCACCCTGGGCTACGACGGCAAGGGGCAGACCCGGGTGGAGCGCCAGGCCGACCTGGCCGCCGTCTGGGCCCGCCTGCG
>JBIKMY010000134.1:0-6189 GCA_044358945.1 Rubrivivax sp. | reverse complement strand
TCCGCAAGCAGGGTGGCGAAGTCCACGCAGCCCCGTGACTTGATCAGTGCCTCAATGCGGTAGAAGCGTTCGGAGCGATCCATCGGCTCTCCTGGATTCAACTGGGGCGCAGCACACCCGCAAGGCCGGAATTGAGGGGAAAAAGCGGCCCGGTGCCGGCATCGAAGCGAGCCTGGCACCACCCCCAGGGTTTGCGCTCTGCAGCGGGCGCATGCAACGGCGATAATACGGGGTTGCGGAGCTTTTGCTCCACCTCTTCCTGGCGGCCAACCCTCACGGGCCAGCCTGCACACGAACGACACCCCGGAAACCCCGATGGCCAAGACACCGCCCAAGACCACCGTTTCCAGCGAAGGCCTGCGCTACCACTCCAAGGTGCCCGGCTCCCCCTTCGTGGCCACCGGCCACTTCGGCGCCGCCACAATGTCCTGCTTCCTCTGCGGCAAGCACCGGCCCCGCGCGCAGCTGAAGTCGCGCAAGCTGATGGGCAAGACGCACTTCGTGTGCGCGCCCTCCTGCAAGGAACTAGAAGCCACCCTCAGCGCGCGCTGACCACGCTGGCCTGCTGGGCCAGTTCCTGCCCCATCAGGGCCAGCAGTTCCTGCTCCCCCAGGGTCTCGCGCTGCAGCAGCTGCTCGGTGGCGCTGTCCACGGTCTGCCGGTGGCTTTGCAGCCAAGAGATGGCACGCTCCAGTGCCGCACTCACCAACTGGTGAACGGCGTCATCGGCACGCTGGGCCGTGGCAGGGGCCGTATTGGGGTGTGCGGCTGAAGCTGGCGTCTCGGGCAGGAAGCTCGCCCGCTCCCCCGCCCAGGACACCGGCCCCAGGGCCTCGTCCATGCCATAGCGCAGCACCATGTCACGGGCCAAGTCAGTGGCCTTGACCAGATCATCGGCAGCGCCCGTGGAGACATCGCCGAATACCACCTGCTCGGCAGCGCGGCCGGCCATCAGCACGGTCAGCCGGTCCAGCAGTTCCGCACGGCGTTGCACATGACGGTCTTCGGAGGGACGCTGCAGCGTGTAGCCCAGCGCGCCGATGCCGCGCGGGATGATGGACACCTTGTGCACCCGGTCAGCACCGGGCAGGGACAGCGCGACCAGCGCATGTCCCAGTTCGTGGCAGGCCACCAGCCGCCGCTCTGGTTCCGAGAGCAGACCGCGGCGCTTCTCGATGCCCGCCACGATGCGCTCGATGGCCAGCGTGAAGTGCTCCAGCGTCACGGCCGCAGCACCCAGCCGGGTGGCGGCCAGCGCGGCTTCGTTCACCACGTTGGCCAGATCGGCCCCGGCCAGCCCGACGGTGATGCCAGCCACCTGGTCCAGGTCGGTCTGCGGCGCCAGGACGATCTTGCGCGCATGCACCCGCAGGATGGCCAGGCGGCCGGGCCGGTCGGGCCGGTCCACCAGCACCTGGCGGTCGAAGCGGCCGGCGCGCAGCAACGCCGGGTCCAGCACCTCGGGCCGGTTCGTGGCCGCCAGCAGCACCACGCCCACACTGGGATCGAAGCCGTCCAGCTCTGACAGCAGCTGGTTCAGCGTCTGCTCGCGCTCGTCGTGGCCGCCTGCCAGGGTGAAGGCGCCGCGCGCCTTGCCCAGGGCGTCGAGCTCGTCGATGAAGATGATGGCCGGGGCCTGCGCGCGGGCCTGCTCGAACAGGTCGCGCACGCGCGCCGCGCCTACGCCGACGAACAGCTCGATGAATTCCGAACCGTTGATGGAAAAGAAGGCCACGCCGGCCTCGCCTGCCACGGCGCGGGCCAGCAGCGTCTTGCCAGTGCCTGTGGGTCCCATCAGCAGGACGCCCTTGGGCATCCGGGCTCCCAGGCGGCCGTGGGCCTGGGGGTCCTTCAGGAAGTCCACGATCTCCTGCAGCTCGGCCTTGGCCTCGTCCACGCCTGCCACGTCCTCGAACCGCACCCCCGTCTGCCGCTCCATGTAAACCTTGGCGCGGCTTCGGCCGATGCCCAGCAGACCGCCCTCCCCCATCCCGCCCATGCCCCCCAGACGTGACGCCAGGCGCTGGGACAGCAGGTACCAGACCCCGAAGAAGATCACCGCAGGCGCGACCCAGGACCAGAGCTGGGTCAGCCAGGCGGATTCCCGCAGGCGTCGGTAAGGCACGTCAAAGCCCGACAGGCGCTCGGCAAGGGCCGGCTCCACCAATTCGGCCGCCAGGGCTCGGTGGCCGCCGGGCTCCGGGGCCTTGAGCGGGCCCACCAGCAGGCCGCCCACCAGCTGTACTTCGGCCACCTGGCCCTCCCGCAGGGCTTGCTCGAACTGGCTGTAGGGCACCACCTCCACTGCACTGCGCTGCTCCCACCACAGCGTCAGCCCCCACCACAGCGACAAGGCCGCCAGGACGTACAGCAGGGTGAACCGTCGCTGCGGATCCAGGAAGGAAGGCGGATCCTTAAAGGGGTTGGGGCGTGGCGGTGAGGGGGCGGTCGGTCGGGTCATGGCGCGGGCCGTGGGCCCCTACCCTAGACCCGGCCTTCAGCCACGAGCTTGCGTCGGCGCAAGCGTGCCCGTCACGGCGGGAAGCCCTCCGAAGAACAGGTCGGCCACCATCTCGCCCAGGGCCGCGTACGACAGCGTGCCATCAGGACGCAGCCAGGTGAATGTCCAGTTGATCATGCCGAACAACAGCATGGCCATGGGCTTGTGCAGTTCAGGGCTCAGATCGGGCCGGCACGCGGCCACGCCGCGGGCGAAGGCGGCCACCACCTGGCGCTGGCCGTCCAGCACCGCGTCCCGGGCGCGTTCGTCCAGGAACTTCACGTCCTCGGTGAGCACGCGGTGCTCGCTCTGGGCATCGGCGTAGGCCTGCATGAAGCGACGGATGAGGCTGCGCAAACGCGCCTCATCCGTGGCCGAAGCGGCTGCAGTCCCGGGCTCGCCAAGTTCGACGGTGTGATCTGGCGGACCCGGCGTCTCGGGCGTTTCCTGTACCGCAAGCAGTTCCAGCCGTGCGACGTGGCTGCGCACGATGTCCTCCAGCAAGGCATGCTTGTCGCTGAAGTAGTGGTAGAGCGTGGCCTTGGACACACCGGTGGCCGCGGCCACTTCGTTCATGGTGGCCGCGGTGTAGCCCCGCTGCGCGAACAGCGCGGCGGCGGCCCTCAGGATGTGGGCGCGCTGGTCATCGTAGGTGGCGGCGCGGGGACGGGCCATGGGACCGGAGGGCGCGGGGAAGCGTCGAGGAAGAGCGTCAGGGATGAAGCGGGCCGCGGGCGCTGGTCGGTGAGTCAGCGCTCGTCGAAGCTGAGCACCACGCGATCGGTCAGCGGGTGGGCCTGGCAGCTGAGCACGAAGCCCGCGGCCAGTTCCGACTTCTCCAGTGCGAAGTTGCGATCCATCCGCACCTGGCCTTCCAGCACCTTGCACCGGCAGGTGGCGCACACGCCCGATTTGCAGGAGTAAGGCACGTCCAGCCCGGCGCGGGCGGCGGCGTCCAGGATGCTCGGGTCGCTCGGGCCGAAGCCAAACTCGCGCGTCAGACCGTCGCGCACCAGGACGATGCGCGCTTGCTCGGCGTCACCCGCCTGGTGGGCGTGGGCGTCGCCCTGCGGCGCCAGGGCTGGCGGCACGCCGAAACGTTCGATGTGGATGCGGTCTTCGCCGATGCCGGCACCCTTCAGCCCCGCCTCCGCCTCGTCGTTGAAGGCGTGGGGGCCGCATACGAAGACCTGGTCCACCCCTTCGGGATTGATCAGGGTGCGCAGGAACAAGCCGATGCGCTCGGCGTCCAGGCGCCCGGCGCCCAGGGGCGAGTCCACCTGCTCGCGCGAGAACACCGGGTGCAGCACCAGCCGCGCAAGGTAGCGGTTTTTCAGGTCCTCCAGTTCTTCCTTGAACATGGTGGAGGCCGCGTTGCGGTTGCCGTACAGCAGGGTGCAGCGCACGCGCGGCGCTGTGGCCAGCAGGGTGCGCAGGATGGACAGGATGGGCGTGATGCCGCTGCCGCCAGCGATGGCCAGCACGTGGGCGGCGCGGTCAGAGCCGGCCAGATCGGCGGCGGCCTGGCCGAAACGGCCCTGCGGTTGCAGGACCTGCAGCGTGTCGCCGGCCTTGAGCTGGCCATGCACCCAGGTGGAGAACGCCCCGCCTGCCACCCGCCGCACGCCCACGCGTAGCGGCTCGCCGGCGGCAGAGCAGATGGAGTAGGAGCGGCGCAGGTCCTGCCCGCCGACCTCGTGTCGCAAGGTGAGGTACTGGCCGGGCGCAAAGGCGAAGTCGCTCGCCTGCGAGGGCGGCACGTCGAAGGTGACGACCACGGCGTCGTCGGTGTCGGGGCGCACGTCACGCACGCGCAGGGGGTGGAAATGCAGTCCGCTCATGGGGAGGTCCGGGGTCGGTGATCGGTGCGTCTGGGCAGGCAGGCCAGCCAGCAGACATTCAAATAGGCTTGAAGTGCTCGAAAGGCTCGCGGCAGGCCAGGCAGCGGTACATGGCCTTGCAGGCGGTGGAGCCAAAGGCCGACAGACGCTCGGTCTGCGCACTGCCGCAGCGCGGGCAGTCCACCCCGCGAGGGCGAATGCGGATGGTGGCCACGCCCGGGACCGCCTCGGGCTCCACGGGGCCGGGGGGGGCGATGCCGTACTCGCGCAGCTTGCGCCGGCCCTCGTCACTGATCCAGTCGGTGGTCCAGGCGGGCGCGCGGCGCAGCGTGACCGTGACGGGGCCGTACCCCGCCGCCTCTAGGGCCTGCCGGACGCTGTCAGAGATCACCTCCGTGGCGGGGCAGCCGCTGTAGGTGGGCGTGAGCACCACCTCGGTACCCGCGTCACCACACACCACGTCCCGCACGATGCCCAGGTCCCGCACCGACAAGGCCGGCACCTCGGGGTCGGGCACGGTGTCCAGCACCGCCCAAGCGGCGTCGGCGGACGCCGTGGCAGAGATTGAGGCGTTCACCACACCCCGCCCGGGAAGACCCGCTGCAGGTGCTGCATCTCGGCCAGGATGAAACCCATGTGCTCGCTGTGCACGCCGCGGCTGCCGGTGCTGACGAACTTGGTCGCCGCGGGCGCCGCCAGCGTGGCCTCGTCCAGCACCGCCGTCACCGCCGCGCGCCAAGGCTCGCGCAGTTCGCTGCGCTGCGGCCCCAGGCCGCTGGCGGCGGCGTAGGCGTCCAGTTCGTCATCCAGGAACATCTCGTTCGTGTAGGGCCAGGCGCGCTCCAGCGCGGCCTTGGTGCGTGCGGCCGATTCCTCGGTGCCATCACCCAGACGCACCACCCACTGCGCGGCGTGCTCGACGTGGTACCGCGCTTCCTTCACCGCCTTGCCGGCGATGGCCGCCAACTCCGCGTCGCTGGACGACGCCAAGGCCTGCCAGTGCAGCTTGAGCCACACGGCGAGCAGCAGGTTGCGCACCTGCACGTCGGCGAAGTCCCCGCCCGGCGCGTGCGCGCTGCTGCGGCGCAGGGGCTGCTCCACCAGGGTGAGGTTGAGATAGTCGCGCTCGTCGCGCAGGAACGCGAGCTGGTCTTCGTGCAGGGACTGGCCATCCAGCGTGCCGGCATGGCTGAGCAAGGCGCGGGCTTGGCCCAGCAGGTCCAGCGAGAGGTTGGTCAGCGCGATGTCTTCTTCCAGGATGGGGCCGTGCCCGCACCACTCAGACAGGCGCTGGGCGTGGATCAGACAGGTATCGGCCAGGCGCAGCACCCAGCGCACCTCAGGCGCACGGCTGACGCTGACCGAAGAGGCCGGGCTGCGGGCCTTGACAGGCGCGGGCGGCGCAGCGGAAGCGGGGGCAGCAGTCATTCCGGCAGCCTCACATGTGGTCCACGGCTTCTGGCAGCACGTAGAACGTGGGGTGGCGGTAGACCTTGTCTTCCATCGGGTCGAAGTACATGTCCTTGTCTCCGGGGTCGGAAGCCGTGATCTGGCTGGACGGCACCACCCAGATGCTGCAGCCTTCCTGGCGCCGGGTGTAGACCTCGCGCGCCAGTTGCAGCGCCATGGGGGCATCTGGCGCGTGCAGGCTGCCGCAGTGCTTGTGGTCCAGGCCGGCCTTGGGGCGGACGAAGACCTCCCACAGCGGCCATTCCTGGGGGGTGTCGTTGCGGCTCATGCGGCCTCCTTTGCGGTTGCTTGCTTGCGGGCATGGGCCAGCGCGGCTTCGCGCACCCAGGCGCCGTCGTCCCAGGCCTTGACGCGGGCGCCCAGACGCTCCTTGTTGCA
>JBIKMY010000133.1:0-6203 GCA_044358945.1 Rubrivivax sp. | reverse complement strand
GCCGTCCTTCGACCACATGCCCACCGCCTTCCACAACCACGTTCATTCCCCCCTGAACTAAAGATACAAGGAGACAACCCCATGGCATCAATCGCAGGCAGTGGCAGCCAGGCCGCCGCGGCACCGATGACGAAAGAGGAAAAGAAGGTCATCTTCGCCTCTTCGCTCGGCACCGTGTTCGAGTGGTACGACTTCTACCTCTACGGCTCTTTGGCAGCCATCATCGCCAAGCAGTTCTTCAGCGGTCTGGACCCGTCCGCCGCGTTCATCTTCGCGCTGCTGGCCTTCGCCGCCGGCTTCATCGTGCGCCCCTTCGGCGCGCTCGTGTTCGGCCGCCTGGGCGACATGATCGGCCGCAAGTACACCTTCCTGGTCACCATCCTGCTCATGGGTGTGTCGACCTTTATCGTCGGCCTGCTGCCTTCGTACGCCTCGATTGGCGTGGCTGCCCCTGTCATCCTGATCGTCCTGCGCATGCTGCAAGGCCTGGCGCTGGGCGGTGAGTACGGTGGTGCTGCCACCTACGTGGCCGAGCACGCGCCGCATGGCCGCCGCGGTGCCTACACCTCCTGGATCCAGACCACCGCCACGCTGGGCCTGTTCCTGAGCCTGATGGTCATCCTGGGCACCCGCACCATCATTGGTGAGGCCGAGTTTGCCGACTGGGGCTGGCGCGTGCCGTTCCTCGTGTCCATCCTCCTGCTGGCCATCAGCGTATGGATCCGCTTGTCCATGAGCGAGTCCCCCGCGTTCCAGAAGATGAAGGCCGAGGGCAAGACCTCCAAGGCGCCGCTGTCGGAGAGCTTTGGTCAGTGGAAGAACCTGAAGATCGTGATCCTGGCGCTGGTGGGCCTGGTGGCCGGCCAGGCCGTGGTCTGGTACTCGGGCCAGTTCTACGCCCTGTTCTTCTTGCAGAACGTGCTGAAGGTTGACGGCTCCACTGCCAACATCCTGGTGGCGGTGTCGCTGATCATTGGCACCCCCTTCTTCGTGGTGTTCGGCACGCTGTCTGACAAGATCGGCCGCAAGCCCATCATCATGGCGGGCCTGGCCCTGGCCGTGGTGACGTACTTCCCGCTGTTTGGCGCGTTGACGGAAGCCGCCAACCCCAAGCTGGCCGCTGCCCAGAAGACCGCCAAGATCACCGTGACGGTGGACCCGGCCCAGTGCTCGTTCCAGGGCAGCCCCATCGCACGTGACGTGGACTTCACCAGCTCGTGTGACATCTCCAAGCGCTCACTGGCCCAGGCTTCGGCCAGCTACGAAACCATCGAGAAGGCCGGCCAGCAGGCCATCATCCAGATCGGCGACAAGACCATCAACGCGCCCACGGGCGTGCTGACGGCCGGTGGCCACAAGTTTGACGATGCCAGCGCCAAGGCCATCGCCGCCTTCAAGAAGGACATCGCCGAGGCCATGAAGGCTGCCGGCTACCCGCCCAAGGCCGATCCGATCCCCTTCGGCTCGGGCGCCTGGTGGAAGGTGGTGGGCATCCTGTCGATCCTGGTGCTCTACGTGACCATGGTCTACGGCCCGATCGCAGCCATGCTGGTGGAGCTCTTCCCCACGCGCATCCGCTACACCTCGATGAGCCTGCCGTATCACATCGGCAACGGCTGGTTCGGTGGCCTGATGCCCACGATCGCCTTCGCGATGGTGGCGCAGAACGGCAACATTTATCACGGCCTGTGGTACCCGATCACCATCGCCGCTGTCACCTTCGTCATCGGCATGATCTTCGTGCGCGAGACCAAGGACCGTGACATCTTTGCGGGCGACTGAGCCTGTCAGCAGAAAGCACCGATCATGTGGAAACTACTGCTAGCGTTTGCCGTTTTCGCAGCCGTGGCGCTGTTCATCCTCTCCAAGGGAGGCGACATCGACATGGGTGGTGAAAAGCACGGCATTGACGCCCACCCTCCTGCGGCCAGTGCGGCAGGTCCGGCCTCCGCTGCGTCGAAGTGAACTGAAACCACCACCCGCGCAGCCCTCGGGGACTGCGCGATGGTTGCACGGCCCGGCCCCTCGCCGGGCCGTGTTGTTTTGGGCGTCCGGTGCTCTTCGGCCCAGGGGTCCGTCGCCCGTCGGGCGGTTTCTGTCCAGGCCCGCGCGGGGGTGCCAGCCCCCACAATCAGGCCATGTCGCTTCCAGTGGCCGCCGTGACCCCCGTGCCCGGATGGGCTGAAGCCCTGCGCTTCTGGTTTCGCCTGGGCTTCATCAGTTTCGGAGGGCCCGCGGGCCAGATCGCGCTGATGCACGAGGAACTCGTCACGCGCCGGCGCTGGCTCAGCGAGGGGCGGTTCATGCACGCGCTGAACTACTGCATGTTGCTGCCTGGGCCCGAAGCCCAGCAGTTGGCCACCTACCTGGGCTGGCTGATGCACCGCACCTGGGGCGGGGTGGCCGCAGGGGTGCTGTTCGTGCTGCCGTCCTTGTTCATCCTGATCGCGCTGTCCTGGGTCTATGTGCGATTCGGTCAGGTGGGCCCGGTGGCTGCGGTGTTCTGGGGGCTCAAGCCCGCGGTCACGGCGCTGGTGCTGCATGCGGCCTGGCGAATGGGCGCCCGCACCTTGCACCACCACGCGCTTCGGGCCCTGGCGTTGGGCGCTTTCCTGGCCCTGGCCGTGTGGGATCTGTCGTTTCCTGCAGTCGTGCTGGTCGCAGCCGTCTGCGGATGGGCAGGGGCTCGCTGGTGGCCCCAGGCCTTCCAGCCGCGAAGCCCGGACGCGGGGGCCTCCGCCCCGTCACCGGGCCGGTTGCCGGGGCCGGCAGACCGACCGGGCCAGGCGCATGCTCCGCGCCCGCGGGCATGGTTGGATGACTACACGCCGCCGCCGGCCCATGCGGGCTTCTCCCGCCGGCGGCTGGCGTGGGTGGTGGGCGTGTGCGCTGCGCTGTGGGCGGCGGGCATGGGCCTGCTGTGGGCTCTGGGCGGGACCCAGGGATCCTTCGCGCAGATGGCGGGCTTCTTCACCCAGGCTGCGCTGGTCACGTTCGGGGGTGCCTATGCCGTGCTGCCCTTCGTGGTGCAGGGCGCCGTGGAGCAGCACGGTTGGCTTACCACGCTGCAGATGATGGACGGCCTGGCCCTGGGCGAGACCACGCCCGGCCCGCTCATCATGGTGGTGGCCTTCGTCGGCTTTCTGGGAGGCTGGCAGAAGGCGGTGCTGGGCCCGGAGGCCCTGTTTCTGGCGGGCGTGCTGGGCGCCTGCGTGGCCACTTTCTTCACCTTCCTGCCTTCGTTCCTTTTCATCCTGGCCGGGGGCCCCCTGGTGGAAGCCACGCGCGGCCGTCTGGGCTTCACCGCGCCGCTGACGGCGATCACGGCCGCGGTGGTGGGTGTCATCGCCAGCCTGGCGCTGTTCTTTGCCTTCCACACCTTCTGGCCCGACGGCCTTCAGGGTCGTTTCGATCAGGCCGCCGCCTTGCTGGCCATGGGCGCGGCCGTGGCGCTGATCCGGTTCAAGGTTGGCCCCGTCAAGGTGCTGCTGGCCTGCGGGCTGGCGGGTGTGGTGCTGAAGTCGTTTCCGGCCGCGCTGGGTTGAGAGCCGCCGGGCCTGCGCCCGCATTGGGCCCGTCGTCACCCCCGCATCAGGCACGCATCAGGCCCCGAACAAGCCCTTGTGCTGCTCGCGCAGCAGGTTCTTCTGCACCTTGCCCATGGCGTTGCGCGGGAGATCAGCCACGATGAACACCTGCTTGGGCACCTTGAAGTTGGCGATGCGTGTCTTGAGTGTGGCCACCATCTGCGCGCCGTCCAGCGCGGCGCCGGCCTTGGGCACCACCACCGCGATCACGCCTTCGCCGAAGTCCGGGTGGGGCAGGCCCACCACTGCGCTCTCGGCCACGCCGGGCATCTCGTTGATCAGGCCCTCGATCTCGGCGGGGTAGACGTTGTAGCCGCCGCTGATGATCAGGTCCTTGCTGCGCCCGACGATGGTCACGCGGCCGTCGGCCTCGATGCGGCCCACGTCGCCGGTCTTGAACCAGCCGTCAGCGGTGAACTCCTCGGCCGTCTTCTCCGGCATGCGCCAGTAGCCCTGGAAGACGTTGGGCCCGCGCACCTCGATGCCGCCAATCTCGCCCGCCGGCAGGGCCTGGCCCTGGTCACCGTGCACGCGCACGTCCACACAGGGCAGGGCGTAGCCCACCGTGCCGCCCAGGCGCAGGCCGTCCGCGGCGCGGCAGGGGTTGGAGGTGAGCATCACGGTCTCGCTCATGCCGTAGCGCTCCAGGATCACATGGCCGGTGCGCTGTGTCCACTCGTCGAAGGTCTCCTTCAGCAGCGGGGCCGAGCCGCTGATGAACAGGCGCATGTGGGCGCAGGCCTTGGCGTCCAACGAGCTTTCAGCCAGCATGCGCACGTACAGCGTGGGCACGCCCATGAAGACCGTGGCCTCGTGCAGCCGGGCGATGGTGGCCTTGGGGTCGAACTTGCCGAACCAGATCATCTTGCTGCCGTTGAGCAGCGCCCCGTGGCTGGCCACGAACAGGCCATGGACGTGGAAGATGGGCAGGGCGTGCAGCAGCACGTCCCCGGGCTGCCAGTCCCAGTAGGCCTTGAGCGTCTGGGCGTTGGACAGCAGGTTGCCGTGGCTGAGCATGGCGCCCTTGCTGCGCCCGGTGGTGCCGCTGGTGTAGAGGATGGCGGCCAGCTCGTCAGCGGCCCGCACGGCCACGCTGTGCTCGTCGCCGTGGTGGGCGGCGCGCTCCAGCAGGCTGCCGGTGCGGTCGTCTCCCAGCGTGAAGACGTTCTGCGTACCGGCCTTGAAGGCGATCTTGCTGATCCAGGGGAAGTTCTTGGGCGTGCACACCACTACAGCCGGCTCGGCATTGCCCACGAAGTACTCGATCTCGCTGGCCTGGTAGGCATTGTTCAGCGGCAGGTAGACGTAGCCCGCGCGCAGCACCGCCAGGTACAGCATCAGCGCTTCCACGCTCTTGTCGGTCTGCACGGCCACGCGGCTGCCAGCGGGCAATTCGAGCGAGCCCAGCAGGTTGGCGATGCGCGCGGTGGCGCGGTCCAGGTCGCGCCAGGTGTAGAAAACTGGCGCGCCGGGGCCGTCGGCCGTTTCGATGGCCGTGGCGTCCAGGTCCGCCGGGAAGGCGGCGCGCAGGGCGGCAAAGAGGTTGGCGTTGGCCGGGGCGGGTGCGGCGCCGGCGGGAACGGTCTTGCGGGTCTTGTTCGTGCTCATGGGGCGAAGCGCGCGGGGCGCTTTTCAAGAAAGGCGGCCAGCCCCTCGCGGTGCTCGGCCGAATTGGCGTAGGCGTAATGGGCGCGGCGTTGCTCGGGCGTGGGCCCGCCCTCGGTGAGTTGGCGCAAGGTGATCTTGTTCAGGCGCGCGGCTTGGGGCGAGAGCCGGGCCATGCGCTGCGCGCTCAGCATGGCCTCCTGCGCCACCTGCTCGTCTGGCATGACGCGGTTCACCACCCCGTGCGCCAGCGCCTCGGCGGCGTCCAGCAGGCGGGCCTCCAGCAGCAGTTCACGCAGCAGCGGCAGCGGCAGCACGCGGCTCACCATCTGCGCCTCCAGCGGTGCCAGTGGAAAGCCCAGCTTGGCGATCGGGATGCCGAAGCGACTGCTGCTGCCCGCAATGCGGATGTCGCAGCAGGCGGCGATCTCCAGCCCCCCGCCTACACAAGCCCCCTCGATCTGCGCGATCACGGGCAGCGGGCAGTTCAGTACCGCATCCAGCGCCGGCGCCACCGCTTCCTCGTGAAAGGCGCGAAGGCGCTCGGGCTCAAAGCGGAACTGCGGGAACTCCTCGATGTCGCCGCCTGCGGCAAAGGTGCCACCTTCGCCGTGCACGATGACCACATGGGCGCCGCTGTCTGGCGCGGATAGAGCCTCGAAGGCCTGGCGCAGTTGGTGCCACATGGCCACGCTCAAGGCATTGAGCTTGCCGGGGTGGCTGATGCACACGCGGGCGATGCCTTGTGCATCGGCCGCGCTGAGGAGGATGCGCCCGCTCAATCCAGCTTGGCTCCCGAGCTCTTGACCACCTCGGACCAGCGCTTGATTTCCGCCCCGACAAACCTGCCGAAGTCGTCGCCCCACATGTTGGGCATTTCGGTGCCCAAGCCCGTCCAGGTGGCCTTCAGCTCGTCGGAATTCAGCGCCTTGCGCATCTCGTTTTGCATGGCGGTGATGAGCTCGCGCGGGGTGCCCTTGGGCGTCCAGATGCCGTACCAGGTGGCCACCT
>JBIKMY010000132.1:0-6204 GCA_044358945.1 Rubrivivax sp. | reverse complement strand
TGCCGTGGGACGCCGCGAACACCTCGGCAGGCACGGTTTCCGGCACGCGCTTGACGTCGACGGTGGCGCCAGCCACTTCGCGCGCGCCTTCGGCCACGGCCTGGGCCATCTTCTCGATGTGACCGTAATAGCTGTGATAGAGAACGAGGATCTTGGCCATGTGCTTCCTTGGTGGGCAGGCAACGGCGCCCGCAGTGGCTGAATTCTCGGGAGCAGGGGCCTGGCTGCGGCCGGACCTGCTTGAGCACACTGTTCGAAACGGCAGAACCCTGTGCGCACGGCCCTGCCAGCAGAACCCTGGGCGGCCATCAGGCCATCAAGGGACCGCGGGCCGGCCAGCCGTCGACCCTCAGGCCCCAGCCAGCCTCCGCGCCGCGTCGTGCACCGCGGCGCGGATGCGCGGGTAGGTGCCGCAGCGGCACAGGTTGTCGCTCGTGGCCGCATCGATGTCGGCATCGCCCGGCTTTGGGTTGGCTGCCAGCAGCGCGACGGCGGCCATGATCTGGCCGCTCTGGCAGTAGCCGCACTGCGCGACGTCCTGCGCGACCCAGGCCGCGCGCACCGCATCGGCCACGGGCCCCGCCAGGCCCTCGATCGTCGTCACTGGTTGCCGGCCGACGGCAGACAACGGCGTGACACAGCCGCGCACCGGCTGTCCGTTCACGTGCACGGTGCAGGCACCGCACAGCGCCATGCCACAGCCGAACTTCGTGCCGGTGAGCTGCAACTCGCCGCGCAGCAGCCACAGCAGCGGTGTGTCGGGTTCGGCACGCACCTCCTGGGTGCGCCCGTTGAGGGTGATGGTGGTCGTCATCGGTTTCAGCTTGTCTTCAGGGGCAGGTTGCGCAGGCGCTTGCCGGTCAGCGCAAACAGCGCGTTGGCGACCGCAGGCGCAATGGGGGGAGTACCCGGCTCGCCCACGCCCTCGGGGTGCGCATCCGAGGGCAGGATGTGCGTTTCGATGCGCGGGCAGGCGTCCAGGCGCAGCGCCGGCTGGTCATGGAAGTTGCTCTGCACCACGCGGCCTCGGGCGACGGTGATCTCGCCGTGCAGCGCGGCGGACAGTCCGAACACGATGCCGCTTTCCATCTGCTGCACGATCAGGTTCGGGTTGACCGGCGTGCCGCAGTCCAGGGCGCAGACCACGCGGTGCACCCGGATCGCACCGTCAGGTGACAGGGACACTTCCGCCACCTGCACCACCACCGAGCCGAAGCTCTGGTGCAGCGCCACGCCGCGCGCCGCCTTTGCGCCGTCCGGCCCCGGGGGCACGGGCTGGCCCCAGCCGGCCTTGTCGGCCGCCAGCTTCAGGACCGCGGCCGCACGCGGGTGGCGGGCCAGCAGGCCCAGGCGGAAGGCCACCGGGTCCTGCCCGGCGAAGTGCGCACACTCGTCGAGGAAGCTCTCCTTGAAGAAGGCCTGGTGCGAATGCCCGACCGCGCGCCAGAACCCCACCGGCATCGGCCACTCCACCGCGGCGTGGGCGATGCGGGCGGCGGGCCATTCGTAGGGCTGGTCGTAGGCGCCCTCGGCCGTGGTCTTGTCCGGGCCGGCGCCCGGCAAATCAAAGGTGCGCGCCAGCACCGCCGGCACGATGGCCTGTCCGGCCGAGACGTTGCGCCATGCGCTCAGGCGGCCCTGTGCGTCGAAGCCGGCCTCAAAGCGCGCCACGCAGGCCGGGCGGTAGAAGTCGTGCCGCGTGTCCTCGGCGCGGCTCCAGAAGGTCTGCACCGGCGCACCCTCAGCGGCACGGGCGATGGCCGCGGCCTGACCGATGAAGTCGACGTCAAGCCGGCGCCCGAAGCCCCCACCCAGCAGCGTGACCTGCACCTCCACGCGTTCGGGTTCGATGCCCAGCGCCTGGGCCGCCGCACGGCGCGCCAGACCCGGCACCTGCGTGGGCGCCCACACCTGGGCGCGCCCGTCGCGCAACTGCACCGTGCAGTTCATCGGCTCCAGCGCCATGTGCGCAAGCCAGGGCGCGCGGTACTCGGCGCGCAGCCGCTTGGCCGCCTGGCCCAGCGCGGCCTCGACATCGCCCACGCGGTGGAACGCGAAGCCGTCCTCCTGGTCCAGTGTCTTGGCAAGCTGGTCCAGCGCGGTGGCGCTGTCGAACAAGGCCGCAGGCACGGCCTCGTCCCACTGCACTGCCACGAGCGCAAGGCCCTTGAGCGCATGCCAGGGCGAGTCGGCGATCACCGCCACACCGGCCGTGCCGCCGGCGTACCCGTCCACCGCCAGCACCTTCTTCACCCCCGGCGAGGCCAGCGCCGCCTGGCCGTCGAACGAGGCCACGCGCCCGCCCAGCGTCGGGCACATGGTCACCGTGGCGTACAGCATGCCCGGGCGCAGCACATCGAGGCCGAAGCCCGCGCTGCCCGTGGCCTTGGCTCGCGCTTCCAGGCGCGGCAGGGGCTGGCCGATCAGTTTGAACTGCGCCGGCGTCTTCAGGGTCACGGTGTCGGGCAGCGGCAGCTTGGCGGCGGCTTCGGCCAGTTCCCCGAAATCCGCGCTGCGTCCTGAAGGGTGGTGGACGCGGCCTGCCTCGGCGCGCAGCTCGGCAGCCGGCACGCCCCACTGCGCCGCGGCAGCGGCCACCAGCATCGCACGTGCGGACGCGCCCGCCTCGCGCATGGGCCACCATAGGTCCTTCATGCTCGAGCTGCCGCCGGTGACCATCACGCCGATCTCACGCATCGTGCGCGCGGTCATGCGGCCGGCCAGGCGCTTGACCAGACCCTGGTCGTCGGGGTGGAAGGGCAGCCCGTCGACCACCGTGGCCAGGTTGTTGTAGATGGCGTCGATCGGCGGATGCTCCACCTGCACCCGCGCCCAGTCGGCGTCCAGCTCGTCCGCCAGCACCATCGCCAGACCCGTCAGCACGCCCTGGCCCATCTCGGACTTGGGCACCATCACCGTGACGCGGCCGTCCAGGCCGATGCGCAGCCAGCCGTTGAAGGGCCGTTCACCTTCTGGGGCGGGCAGCGGCTGCGAAGGCACCAGGCGCTGGCGCGGCGGCATCAGGCTCCAGCCGATGGCCAGCCCGCCGGCGGCGGTGCCCACGCCCAGCGTGGCCAACAGGAAACGGCGGCGTGAGGGGCGAGGGGTGGGGCGAGATGGTGTCATGTGGTCAAGCGTCATCCCCGCACCGGTTGCGCGCGTCGGCGCGGTGCGGTCGGGGTGGTGGTGATGGAACCGGGCGCCGTTGCAGGCGCCGTTGCTAGCGCGACGGCGGGAACTGGGGCGGACACCGGGGCGGGCCCGGGGGCAGCCGCCTGGGCCACCGGGGCCGCGCCGGCATCGGCGGCCAGGAACCGCACGAGAAAGGCGCAGTCGGGGTCGTCCAGCACGCTGCGATCGCCCTGGGCCACGGCATCGACATACTCGCGCACCACCTGCAGCCTGGCGATGCGGGCATCGATGGCGACGAGCTGTTCGCGCGCCAGCCGCGCGAGCTGCGAAGCAGTCATCGTGCCCTGGTCGCGCTCGGCCAGCAGCAGGGCGATCTCGCGCAGCGTGAAGCCGACTTCCTTGAGCTGCCGAATGGCCGCCAACCGCGCAAGCGTATCGGCCGGCCAGGTGCGGTAACCGGCCGCCGTGCGCGCAGGCGCCTCAAGCAGGCCGTCACGCTCGTAGATGCGCAACTGCCCGCGGGTGACACCGGCGATGCGGCACAGCGCGGTGGTGTGCAGCGCCGTCACGCGGTCCGGACGTGAAGACAGGTCTGATGCGGGGGCTGGGCGGTGCATGGGAATGGACGATAAACCCTGCACCATGGTGCCATGTCAAGCGCTGTGTATCCACACGGTGCCTCGGAGCCTCTGTGGTGGCAGCGCGCGCCCACCCTCTGGGGAAGGTCTTCGGGGCATGCGGCCGAAAACCGGCGCCGCAGCTCAAATCAGACCGTGCTCAGCCAAGACAGCCCGGCGCAAGTAACGACTTATCGCAGCGCCGAGGATTTGGAACTCAAGTCCGCTGCAATCAGGCGGAACTGCTCCAGTGCCGCCTCCAGGTCCTCCACGATCTCCTGCGCGATCACTTCGGGGGGCGGCAGGTTATCGCTGTCGGCCAGGCTCTCGTCCTTGAGCCAGAAGATGTCCAGGCTGGCCTTGTCGCGGGCCAGCAGCTCGTCTGCGTCGTAGACGCGCCAGCGGCCGTCAGGGTTCTCGGCGCTCCACGTGGACTTGCGCTGGTGGCGGTTGGCCGGGTTGTACAGGCTGACGAACTCGGCCAGGTCTTCGCGTTTGAGCGGGTTGGTCTTCAGCGTGAAATGCTTGTTGGTGCGCAGGTCGTAAATCCAGAGCTTGCACGTCCAGGGCGTTTCCGAAGCCGGCTTCTTGTCAAAGAAGATCACGTTGGCCTTCACACCCTGCGCGTAGAACAGGCCAGTAGGCAGGCGCAGCAGCGTGTGCACGTCGCACTCGTGCATGAGCTTCCTGCGGATGGTCTCGCCGGCGCCGCCTTCGAACAGCACGTTGTCCGGCAGCACCACCGCGGCGCGGCCGTTGGCCTTGAGCAGCGTCTTGATGTGCTGCACGAAGTTGAGCTGCTTGTTGCTGGTGGTGGCCCAGAAGTCGTCGCGCTCGACGATGTCTTTCTCGGTAGAGGTCTTGCCGTCCTCGCCCACGATCATCGTGCTGCTCTTCTTGCCGAAGGGCGGATTGGCCAGCACCACGTCGAAGCGCTCGCCGGGGTCGGCCGCCAGGGCGTCGGCCAAGCGCACCGGCACGCTCTTGTCGGAGCCAATGCCGTGCAGCATCAGGTTCATGGCGCACACCCGCGCGGTGCCCTGCACCAGTTCCCAGCCGCGGAAGGCGCCTTCCTTCAGGTGGCGCTTCTCGTCACGGGTGAGGTTGGGATAGTGGCATGTGAGGTACTGGTGTGCGGTCAACAGAAAGCCCCCGGTGCCGCAGGCCGGGTCGCACATCACCTCGCCAGGCTTGGGCGCAATGCAGTCCACCATCGCCTGAATAAGCGCGCGCGGGGTGAAGTACTGGCCGGCGCCGGACTTGACGTCCTGCGCGTTGCGCTCCAGAAGGCCCTCGTAGGCGTCGCCCTTGACATCGGCACCCAGGGCCGACCACTCTTCGGCGTCGATCAGGTCCACGATCACGCGGCGCAGCTTGGCCGGGTCCTGGAACTTGTTCTGCGCTTTGCCGAAGATCAGTGCCAGCGTGCCGGGCTGTCTGCCCAGCGCTTCCAGCGCGTGGCGGTAGTGGTCGAACAGCGCATCGCCGTCGCGGGCCAGGAGCGAAGGCCACGCGTAGGCGGCAGGGATGGGGCTGGCCTGGCTGTGCGGCGGACGGCTGCGCTCGTCGGCCATCTTGAGAAACAGCAAGTAAGTGAGCTGCTCAACATAGTCGCCATAGCTCATCCCGTCATCGCGAAGGACGTTGCAGTAGTTCCAGAGCTTCTGGACGAGGGTGGAGGTGTTCATTCGTTTGTCTGTTCGAAGCCCGCGTCCAAATGTTCGGACTCCGCAGTGATTTGTTCGGAGCTTGAAGTCCGCGTTGGCTTTGTTAGTTCCGCCACCTATGGGGTGCGGTTCAACAAAGCCAAGTCCTTGTCACATCGAGGTTTTCTTCCGCGCTCCATTGATTCCCAGGCACGCGCCTCATTGTTTGCTTTGTTCGATCAGGATCCAGCGTGGGGACTGCCGGGTCCCCGCGTTGCGAATGGCCTTGCCAGACAAGGACGAGATCAAGTTATGCACTTTGCTCAGCTTCTGTTCGTCGGTCAGCACCTCGGGCAGCTTGTCCAGCAGCAACCGGTCGATGTCCTCGCGAGACACGGGTTGATGTTCGCGAACGAGCTCCACGATCATGTCGCGGTAATACCGGCTGTCGAGGCCACGGTTGCGAATGTGCTGGGCCTTCTGCCCAGCCAGCGCTGCCAGTGGGCCTGCCACCATCAGATTTGGGTAGCGGCCTTCGACCAGCTTCGCCACCTTCAAGCGCCTGCTCTCGTCGGCAGAGATCCGCGCACCCTTCTGCACCTTGTCCAGCAACATGATGAGCCCGAGTTCCAGGCCCGACTGAGACATCAACACCCGCGTGTAACGCTCGTCCAGAATGCGTCCGCGCAGCTTCACCATCACGCGTTCCGGCTGCGAGAGGTCGTAGTCGGGCATGGGGAAGAAGCGCTCGCGCTGCTTCATGAACATGCGCTTGATGCCGCCGCCCTGGGTGTCGATCATGTTGAGGT
>JBIKMY010000130.1:0-6227 GCA_044358945.1 Rubrivivax sp. | reverse complement strand
GCACGCGACGTTCGCCTGACGGTCAACAACTTCCTGGCCGACGGCGGGGACGGCGTGTCCCTGCTGACCAGAGGCCGCCAGCGCGTGGCCGGCCCTCTGGATGTGGACGCCCTGGTGGACCACCTGATGGCCACCCAGCCCGCACCCGACCCGGTGCCGCGCATCCGCTGGGTGGACTGAGCCTCAGAACCGGTCCGCCCGGTAGGGCCGGGGGTCGATCGCAGGGCGCCGCCCGGCCAGCAGGTCGGGCAGGGCCGGCCAGCGGATCACCAAGCAGCGCCAGCACCACCATCGCGCCTCCGTGGTGGCTCCACCTGGTTGCAACTACCGCACCTCGATCGCCGTCACCACGTACCCGTTCGCGGCCTTCTCGGCGCGGAACTTGATCTTGTCACCGGCCTTCACCTTCTCCAGCAGGGCGGGGTCCTTCACCTGAAAGACCATGGTCATGGGGGGCATGTCCAGGTGCTTGATCTCGCCGTGGCGCAGGGTGAGCTTGCCGGCGTCCCGGTCCACGCGGCGCACTTCGGCATCGGTCATAGCGGCGGTGTTCGAGGCGCCGCTGGCCGTGGCGGCCGCGGGCGCCGAGCCTGCGGGCGGCTGGGCGGCGTGGTCGTGGGCCTTCGGCTGTGCCAGGGCGGGCCCGGCCAGCGCGGCCGCCCACAGAAGGGCCAATGCGGGGAGGACATGGGTCCGAGTGCGCGTGCGCGTGCAGGTGCGGGAGGGGCTGCGGGAGGTGTTCATGGCTGTGGATGTTGGAGAAATGGTGATGGCCGCACGGCGTCAAAGTCCGCTGTGGCCGCCGTGCCCACCCGTGGGCTTGCGCACCAGCACCTCCACGTCGCGCGCGGGCCGGGCCGCCGGCGCCATGGAGGTGCCGCCGCCTCGCGCCTGGCGGGCGGGCTCGGCCAGGGTGCCAGTCCACTCGTAGGCCACGGTGCCGGGCGGGTGCGCGTACCAGCCGGGGTCGCGGTAGTCGCCGGGCTTCAAGTCCTTGCGCACCTTGACCACGCTGAACATGCCGCCCATGCCCACCGCGCCGAAGGGGCCGGTGCCTGTCATCATCGCCGCGGTGTTGTCGGGCAGGGGCATCTCCATCTCGGTCATGTCCTTCATGCCGCGCTCGCCCATCACCATGTAGTCCGGGATCAGCTTGATGATCTGGCGCGCCACACCCGAGTGGTCTACGCCGATCATCGTGGGCACGTTGTGGCCCATCGCGTTCATGGTGTGGTGGCTCTTGTGGCAGTGGAAGGCCCAGTCGCCCTCCTCGTCGGCCAGAAAGTCCAGCTGCCGCATCTGCCCCACGGCCACGTCGGCCGTCACCTCGTACTGGCGCGCACTCTTCGGCGTGGGCCCACCATCGGTGCCGGTGACCAGGAACTCGTGGCCGTGCAGGTGGATGGGGTGGTTGGTCATGGTCAGATTGCCCACGCGGATGCGCACCTTGTCCATGTGCCGCACCACCAGCGGGTCGATGCCCGGGAAGATGCGGCTGTTCCAGCTCCACAGGTTGAAATCCAGCATGGTCATGACCTTGGGCGTGGCGCTGCCGGGGTCGATGTCGTAGCTGGCCAGCAGGAAGCAGAAATCGCGGTCCACTTCATCGATCAGGGGATGTTTTTCGTTCTTGTCGAGTTTCGGGTGCGTGATCCAGAAGCCCATCATGCCCATGGCCATCTGCACCATTTCGTCGGCATGCGGGTGGTACATGAAGGTGCCGGGCCGGCGGGCCACGAACTCGTAGACGAAGGTCTTGCCGGGCGGGATGCCGGGCTGCGTCAGGCCCGTGACGCCGTCCATGCCGTTGGGCAGGCGCTGGCCGTGCCAGTGCACGCTGGTGAGCTCGCCGAGCTTGTTGGTGACGAAGATGCGCACGCGGTCGCCTTCCACCACCTCGATGGTGGGCCCCGGGCTCTGGCCGTTGTAGCCCCACAGATGGGCCTTGAAGCCGGGCGTCATTTCGCGCACCACGGGCTCGGCCACCAGGTGGAATTCCTTGACGCCGTTGTTCATGCGCCAGGGCAGGGTCCAGCCGTTGAGCGTGACCACGGGGTTGTACGGCCGGCCGCTGGGCGGCACCAGCGGCGGCATGGTGTCGGGACGGGTCTGGATGACGGGCTCGGGCAGCGCGGCCATCGCCACGCGGCTGACGCTGGCGGCCGAAACTGCTGCCGCCACGGCGGCGCCACCCATGAAGTTTCTGCGGGAGGGCATGTGGGGTTCCGGGGCTGCTGAAGCGGCTGCGCTTAATGCCCTGCGCCGCCGGCCTCGGCCTTGGCGGGGGCCGGGCCTGGCGCGGCGCTGAGGCTGGGCTTGCCCACCAGGGCCATGTCGAGCTCGGCCTGGGCGATCCAGAAATCGCGCAGCGCGTCGATCGCGGCGTGCACGCTGGCGATCTGCGCGCGGGCATCGGCCAGCAACTCGAACACGCCGATCAGCATGCCGTTGTAGCGCAGCAGGTTCTCCTCGGAGATGCGTGCCCGCAGCGGCACGATCTCCTCGCGGTGGTGGCGCGCGATGTCCCATGCGGCGCGGTAGGCGCCGTAGGCCTCGCGCACCTCGGAGCGGGCGTCGATGGCGGTCTGCGCCGCCTGGTGCACCGCCTGCATGTAGACGGCCTCGGCCCGCGCCACGCGCGCGCCGCCCCAGTCGAACAGTGGCAGCTCCAGGCCCACCTCCCAGCCGCGCTGGCGATGGCCCTCGTTGGAGCTGCTGCGCGAGGCGCCGAGTTCCAGCACGTTGATGAAACGGGTGGTGCGCGTGAGGCCCAGTTGCTGCGCGGTCTGCTCGACGCCAGCGCGTGCCGCGGCCACGTCCAGGCGTTGCGCCAGCGCCGTGCGCTCGATGTCGGGCTGCTCGCGTGGCTGCGCCGGCAGGTCCGGCAGGCGCTCGGGCAGGGCAAAGCCGGTCTGCTCGCCCCACAGGCCCAGCAGCCGCGTCAGGCGCTCGCGCGTGGCCAGTGCCTGCTGCTGCGCGCGCACCAGGTTCAGCGCGGCCTCGGCGTAGAAGGCCTGCTCGCGCGCCTGCTGCAGCTTGTTGAAGTTGCCCACCTGCGCCATGCGCCGCGCCAGCTCGGCGCTGGCCTCGGCCGCCTGCATCACCTGGCGGCTGTAGCGCACGCCCTCCTGCGCGGCCACGGCCTGCACCCAGGCCTTGCGCGTGTCGCCGGCCAGGGCCAGCACCTGCTGGGCCACCTGGGTCTGTGCCTGCGCCAGCCGGCGCGCCTCCAGGCGCTGCACCAGCGGCCAGGCGAGCACACGCGCCAGGTTGAAGTGCAGGCCGCGCTCCAGTTCGATCTCCGCGCCCTGGGTGACGCGGCCGAAGCTGAAACCCGGGTTGGGCAGCCGCCCGGCCTGCACCACCTCGGCCTGGGTGATGCCCAGCTCGGCATAGGCTGCCTGCAGGCCGCGGTGGTTCAGCAGCGCCACTTGCACCGCCTCGTCAGGCCCCAGGGGGCGGGCCAGCAAGGCCTGTACGCGCTGGGCTGTGCGCGCCTGGTCCTCGGGCTGCCGGGCCGCCTCCAGGTGTACCTGCGGCCCCAGCCGTGGGGCCGTCAGTTGGCGCACCGGCTCCAGACCCGCGTCTGCGCTGAGCGAAGCGCAGCCCCCAAGGGCCAGCGCCAGGGCCAGCGCCGCGCCCAAGGCGCCCGCGGCCCGCCACGGGGCGCGGATGCGGTTGGCGGATGTCGGACTAGGCAGCACGGTGGCGGCGGGGTTCATGGCCGAGGGCTTCGCCTCTCAGTGCCGGTGCGGCGCGCTGGCCGGCCGCGCCGGGGCGGGGGTCGGGGGTTCGGCCTGAGGCGCCTCGCGGGCATAGGCCCGCCAGCCCCCGATGCGGTTGACCGTTTCGTTGGCTTGCCGCCAGGGCACGGGCTTGTCGTCACCCCAGCGGCGGTAGGCGGCCAGGGGCGACACATAGGCCGCCCGGGGCACCTGTGCTGTCGGGTCCAGAGGGTTGGGGGCCTCTGCACGAACGGCCTTTGACGCAGCATCCTGCGCCCACGCCGCCCCCATGCCCAGGCACAGCCCCGCGACACAGGCCGAGACTGTCAGGCGCCGAAGGGTGCGTGGGCAGCGGGCCATGGTTGCATTTTTGCGTGTGATGGACAAGTTCAGAGGGCATCGTGCCAGAGGGCCGCTGCACGCGGTCTGCGCAGGGTCATCACCCTCCAGAGCCCGCGGGCCAGCGCCTTGATCGGTGGCTGGCGCGATGGCCCTGCAACCCCTGGCTCGGTACACCGGGCCGGATACTTGGCCGATGGACTTCGTGAACATCCCGCTTTTGGCTGGTGCGCTGCTGGTTTTCCTGAGCGTGCTGGCGGGGCTGTTCTCCACCCGGGTGGGCTTCTCCTTCTTGCTCGTGTTCCTGTGTGCCGGGCTGCTGGCGGGCGAGGACGGCCCGGGCGGTTGGAAGTTCGATGACTTCCGCCTGAGCTTCTGGGTGGGCAACCTGGCGCTCGCGGTCATCCTGCTGGACGGTGGCCTGCGCACCTCCATCAGTACTTTTCGCACTGGCCTGAAGCCGGCCATGCTGCTGGCCAGCCTGGGCGTGGTGGTGTGCGCCGGCATTACCGCGCTGGCCGGGGTGCTGCTGCTCGGCCTCGACTGGCGCACGGCGGGCTTGCTGGGGGCCATCGTCGGCTCCACCGACGCTGCGGCCGTGTTCGCCTTGCTCACGCGAACGGGCATCACCCTGAACGAACGCGTGGCGGCCACGCTGGAGATCGAGTCGGGCACCAATGACCCGATGGCCGTCTACCTGACCCTGGCCTTCATCGCGCTGGCTTCGGCGGTGGCCGCAGGGTCGGGGGCACCGTTGCCGGATGCCGCCTCCGCAGAAAACTGGATGGCGCAGGCCCAGGCCGCCGCCTTGATCTTTGCCCAGCAGTTCGGCTGGGGGGCCCTCGCGGGCCTGGTGGGTGGCGCGCTCATGGCGGCGCTGCTCAACCGCGTGGCCTCGCGTGACGTCAGTGGCGGCATCCTCGCGCTGCTGGTCGGGGCGGCCGGGTTGTCGGTCTTTGCCTTGACCGGGCTGGTGGGGGGCTCTGGATTCCTGGCGATCTACCTTTTCGGTCTGGTGGTGGGCAACCGTGCGGGCAAGTCCGTTGCACCTACCTTGCCAGCCATGGACGGCTATGCATGGTTGTCGCAGGCGGGCATGTTCCTGCTCTTGGGCCTGCTGGTCACCCCGTCGCGCCTGTGGAGCGACGTGCCGGCCGGCCTGGCCATGGCGGCGGTGCTGATTCTGGTGGCCCGGCCACTGGCGGTCTGGTTGTGCCTGAAGCCGTTTCGCTTCACCCCCAGGGAGATGGCCTTCATCGCCTGGGTGGGACTGCGCGGGGCGGTGCCCATCGTGCTGGCGCTGTTTCCCATGATGGCCGGGCTGCCGCAGGCGCCCTTGTTGTTTCATGTGGCGTTCGTGGTGGTCCTCACCTCGCTGGTGGTTCAGGGCTCCACCATCGGCTGGATGGCGCGGCGGCTGGGGCTGGCGCTGCCCAGCACGGTGGACGAACCGGGAACGCGGTCGGTGTTCCGCGACTTTTCCATCCGCCCCGAGGCCTCTTTCGAGTCCATCTGCCAGTTCTACGGCCTGCCCGAGGCGCACGCGCCTGAACTGTCGGTGGCCGCCTGGATGCAGCAGCAACTGTCGCGCCCTGCCGTCATCAGCGATGAAGTGGCGTGGGGCGGAGCCCGGTTCGTGGTTCGCGACATGAACGAGGGCCGCATCGTCAAGGTGGGCCTGGGTTTCCCGGCGGCCGTCGACCATCAGCAGGGTTGATGCAGGGCTGACGCAGGGGCCTGCGCTGGCGACGAGGTCAGCCGAGTCTGGACAGCAGGGCTCTGGCGGTGCGCGTGGCCTCCAGCGTCAGCCGGTTGTGCACCTGCTGCAGCGCTGCCTGCGCATAGGCCTCCAGCAGCAAAGGTGTCATCACCGCGGTGGCGGTGTCCTCGAAGGCCTGCCGCGTCTGGTCGAGCTGCGTGAAGTAGCTGGCCCGCATGGCCTGCAGATGCCTGCGCAATTCGGCTTCGAAAGACGTCCGCTTGTGGGCGATCTCCCGGCCCAGACGCGCGTCGGTGTCCATGACCCACTTGACCAGGCCGGCCACCAGCAGCGCCCCTGCGACGATGGGCACCGCCGGCGCCACGACGGGCAAGACGGCGGCAGCGCCCAGGAAGTAGACAGCCGCCCCGGTGCCAACGCCTGCCACGGCGCCGCCCTTGAGT
>JBIKMY010000129.1:0-6232 GCA_044358945.1 Rubrivivax sp. | reverse complement strand
TTCCGCCAGATCGAACCCGTGGTGCTGGTGGCTTGTGACGAGGTGCGCTGGGCCGGCGTGTTGCACGACAAGCGCGCGCTGGTGGATGAGCTGCTGCGCGGCCTGCCCAGCGTGCGGCATGCGGTGTGCGGCGCCCAGATCGACGCCTTGCTGGATGGTGAAGCGGGTGCGGACGCTGCCACGGCGGCTGCCACGGCCGCTGCTCAGGCCCCGACCCACGCCCCGTCCCATACCCCGGAAGCGCTGCCCTTCGACCATCCCCTGTGGATCGTCTACTCCAGCGGCACCACCGGCCTGCCCAAGCCCATCGTGCACGGGCACGGCGGCGTGATGCTGGAGGCGCTGAAGAGTTCGCTGCTCAACAACCTCGGGCCCACGGCGGAGACGGGCGACCGCTTCCACTGGTTCAGCACCACGGGCTGGATCATGTGGAACTCTCAGGTGGCCGCGCTGCTGGGCGGCACCACCTGCTGCATCTTCGATGGCAGCCCCGGGGGCCCTTCGGCGCAAGCCGACTGGTCCACGTTGTGGCGCTTTGCCGGCCTGTCGCGCGCCACCTTCTTCGGCGCGGGCGCGGCGTTCTATGCCAGTTGCCTGAAAGCCGATGTGCAGCCCATGGCCGCCGCCGACCTCTCGGCCCTGCGCGCCGTGGGTTCCACCGGCTCGCCCCTGTCGGACGAGTGCCACGACTGGATCTGGGAGCGTCTGCCGCGCGTGGGGGGGCAGCCCATCTGGATCGACTGCATCTCCGGCGGCACCGACTTCGCTGGTGCCTTCGTCGGCGGCAACGTCACGCTGCCGCAGGTGCGCGGGCAGATGCAGTGCCGGTGGCTGGGCGCCGCGGTACAGGCCTGGGACGATCAGGGCCGCAGCGTGATCGACCAGGTGGGCGAGCTGGTGTGCGCCCGGCCCATCCCGTCCATGCCGCTGCGCTTCTGGAACGATGAGGGCGACCGGCGCTTGCGCGACAGCTACTTCGACATGTACCCCGGCGTGTGGCGGCATGGCGACTGGATCCGCATCACGCCGCGGCGGGACACCCCGGCACAGGGCCCAGGCCCGGACGTGCCGCGCGTCATCCCCAGCCCCTTCGGCCCCGCGCCCGTGGCCCACGGCGCCGTCATCTACGGCCGCAGCGACGCCACCATCAACCGCCAGGGCGTGCGCATGGGCACGGCCGAGCTGTACCGCGTGGTCGAGGCCCTGCCCGAGGTGCTGGACAGCCTGGTGGTGGACCTGGAGTACCTGGGCCGCGAGAGCTTCATGCCGCTGTTCGTCGTGCTGCGCGAGGGCCTGGTGCTGGATGAGGCGCTCACCGCGCGCATCCACGGCGCCATCCGCCAGGCCCTGGGGCCGCGCTACGTGCCCAGCCAGACCCTGCAGGTGGCCGCCGTCCCGCGCACCCTGTCGGGCAAGAAGATGGAGCTGCCGGTCAAGAAGCTGCTGCTGGGCGCCGACCCGGCCAAGGTGATGAACCGCGACGCCATGGCCAATGCCGCGGCGGTGGACTGGTTCGTCGAGTACGCCCGCCGCCGCTGACGGTGTGGTTCACAGCGCCCGCAGGTCAGGGCAAACTCTGGCGATGCTGACGGCTGCTCCCTCCCGGCCCGGGGTCTATCTGCGCCACCTGCTGTTCCATGCGCTGGGCTTGGCCGTGGCGGCTGCGTTGGTGGCCGGCGGGGTCTGGATCACGCTCGGCCTGATGGGGCTGGTGGCCCTGTTCGTCCTGGGCGATGCGCTTTTGGGCGACGACCTGTCCACGCCCCGGATCGACCACCCGGGCTGGCTCACGGCCCAGTTGTGGCTGGCCCTGCCGCTGCTGCTGGGCATCGTCTTCATCGCGACCTGGGGCGCCAGCCCCGGGGACCCTCTGGGCTTTGGTACGGCGGTGCAGGCCGTCACGGGTTACGACGCGCTGGCGGCGCGCGAAGGCACGGCCTGGTTCCACCGCGTCAGTGCCGTGCTGCTGACGGGCCTGATGATTGGCACCATCGGCACCATCGTCGCGCATGAACTGGTCCACCGCGCCTGGGACCCGGTGTCCATGCAGCTGGGCCGCTGGCTGCTGGCCTTCAGCTTCGACACGGCCTTCGCCATCGAGCATGTGCACGGCCATCACCGCCGGGTGTGCACCCCGGCCGACCCGGCCACTGCCCCGCGCGGGCGCAGCGCCTGGACGCACATCCTCGTGTCCACCTGGCAAGGCCAGCGCAGCGCCTGGCAGATCGAGCGAGCGCGTCTGCGCCGGCACGGCCACCGGGTGCTGTCCCTGCACAACGCCATGATCACCGGTGCCTTGATGAGCGCCACGCTGGTCGCAGCGGCCTGGGCGATGGGTGGTGCCGCCGCAGTGCTGTTCTTCGTGTGTGCGGGCCTGTGGGGCAAGGCCTTGCTGGAGATCGTGAACTACATGGAGCACTACGGCCTCGTGCGCGATCCAGCCGGCCCGGTGCAGCCCCGCCACAGCTGGAACACGAACCGCGCGTTGAGTTGCTGGGCGCTGTTCAACCTGCCCCGGCACGCGCACCACCATGCCCGGGGCTCGGTGCCCTTTCATGCTCTGCAGCCCATGCCCGAGGCCCCGGCGATGCTGGGCGGCTACATGTTCACGCTGCTGGTGGCCATGCTGCCCCCGTTGTGGCACCGCTGGATGACCCCAAGGCTGCTGCAGTGGGATGCGCAGCACGCCAACGCCGCGGAGCGCGAGCTGGCGCGCCAAGCCAATGCGCGCAGCGGGCTGTCGGCGCTGGCGCGGGCAGAGCAGGGCGTCTAGCTCGCTAGGGCAGGCAAGGTCTGACGGCGGTTCACGCCGAGCTGGGCTTCTTTCCCGAGGCTGGGCGTGCCGTGGGTTCCCGGTACGGCGCGAACACGTCGCGCAGTGGCGCGGCCGGTGCGGGTTGTGGCGTGAGCGAGCGTTCCAGTTCGTCCAGGTGGCGGCGCATCTCGGCGGCGCTGCCGGCGGCGCCGGCTTGCTCCAGGGCGGCCAGCACCTCCTGGTGCCGGTGCGCTACGCAGGCGGGGCGTCCGGGGGGCTTGTACAGCGCCATCAGCAGCGAGGTGGTGGGCAGCAGTTCGTCCAGCATGCGCACGAACACCGGGTTGCCGGCCAGCCGGGCCAGGGCGCGGTGGAACTCGCCGGACAGGCCGATGGCCGCCGCGCTGTCGCCGCGCGCCTCTGCCGCCGCCTCGGCTTCCACCAGGGCGCGCAGTTCGTCCACCTGGGGCGGCGCCAGGCGCCCGCCCAGGCGCCGGGCGATTTCGCACTCCACCACGCGCCGGGCATCGAACACGGGCGCGGCGTCCTCCAGACCGGGCTGCGGCACCTGCGCGCCGCGGTTATGACGCAGCTCGATGATCTGGTCCTGCGCCAGGCGCTGGAGTGCCTGGCGCACCACCGTACGCGAGACCGCGAAGGACTCGGCCAGCTCCTCTTCGCGCAGGCGCGCACCCGGCGCCAGGCGGTGCTCGACGATGGCGCGGTAAATGCCGTCGTAGACGCGGTCCGTGGCGGTGGCGGCCTGGGCGGGCAGGGGTACGGTCTTGGGGCGTGGGTTCATCGGGGCGGCAGGTTGTCGGTAGGGTCCGGTGTCGGACCGCACAATGGCGCGCATCCTGCGAGGACCGAACGATGAACGAATCTTCTCCCCAAGGCGGTGCTGCCGCCCAGGCGCTGCATGTGAACGGTGCGCGCCTGTGGCAGCGCCTGATGACGCTGGCGGCCATCGGCGCCACGCCGCGCGGCGGCGTGTGTCGCATCGCCCTGACCGACCTGGACCGCCAAGGACGCGAACTCTTCGCCACCTGGGCGGCCGAGCTGGGCTGCACCTTGCGGCGCGACGCCATCGGCAACCTCTTTGCGCGCCGCGCTGGCACAGACGACAGCCTGCCCGCCGTGGCCACGGGCAGCCACATCGACACCCAGCCCACGGGCGGCAAGTTCGACGGCAACTACGGCGTGCTCGCCGGGCTGGAGGTGCTGCACACGCTGAACGACCATGGCGTGCGCACCCGCGCCCCGCTGGAGGTGTGCGTGTGGACGAACGAGGAAGGCTCGCGCTTCGTACCCGTGATGATGGGCTCGGGCGTGTACGCCGGCGCCTTCAGCCTGGCGCACGCGCTGGCCGCGCGCGACACCCAGGGCGTGAGCGTGGGCGAGGCGCTGCAGGCCACCCGCCAGGCCGGCCCGGCGCCCGCGGCCATTGCCGACGGCGCGCCGCGCTTCGGCGCCTACTTCGAGGCCCACATCGAGCAGGGCCCGGTGCTGGAGGACGCGGGCATCACCATCGGCGTGGTCAGCGGGGCCCTGGGCCAGCGCTGGTTTGACGTGACGGTGCAGGGCATGGAGGCACATGCCGGCCCCACGCCCATGGGCCTGCGGCGCGACGCACTGCTGCCCGCGGCCGCGCTGATGCAGCGCGTCAACGCCATCGCCCTGGCCGAGCAGCCGCACGCGCGCGGCACCGTGGGCCAGGTGCTGGTGCACCCGAACTCGCGCAACGTCATCCCCGGGCGCGTGAAGTTCACCGTGGACTTCCGCCATGCCGACGCCCAGGGCCTGGCGCGCATGGACGCCGCGCTGCGCGCCGCCGTCGCCGAGGTGACGGTGCCCGGCATCGAGATCACCGTGGAGCAGGTGGTGGAGTACGTGCCAACGCCCTTCGACGCCGACCTGCGCGAGCTGATCCGCGCGGGTGCCGAGCGTGCCGGCCTGTCGCACATGGCCCTGGCCAGCGGCGCCGGCCACGACGCCGTGTACGTGGCACGCACCGCGCCCGCGGCCATGATCTTCGTGCCCTGCAAGGACGGCATCTCGCACAACGAGATCGAAGACGCCCGCCCCGAGCACCTGGAGGCCGGCGCCAACGTGCTGCTGCACGCCATGCTGGCGCGCGCCGGGGTGGCTTGAACGAGGCCCCAGCCCATGGAACTGCAGGTTCAGCCCCTGAGCGCTACGGCCTTCTCGCGATACGGCGAGGTGATCGGCCTTCCGGCCACCGGTGAGCCAGCTGTTGGCCCCGCTGGCGGCTTGCTTGTGCGCGCCATCAACGGCGGCACCAGTCAGCGCTTTGACATGCCGGGCGGCCTGGACCTGCACGCCCACGGCGGTCAGCCTTGCGTGGCCGTGTTCCGCGCCCGCGCGCAGGCCCTGGCCGGGCCCTGGCGGCTGCTGGAGCGCCACCGCCTGGGCACGCAGACCTTCATCCCGCTGGCCGGCGCGCGCTGCGTGGTGCTGGTGGCACGCGGCCAGACCGCGCCCGACCTGGCGACGCTGGCCGCCTTTGCGGTGGACGGGGCTCGGGGCTTCACGCTGCATGCCGACACCTGGCATCACGGCCTGATCGCGCTGGACGCGGGCGATTTCGTGGTCATCGAGCGGCGCGGGGACACGGTGGACTGCGAGTTCGCCGAACTGGCCCAGCCCGTGACGCTGCGCGCCTGAGGCGGTGTCCCTGAGGCGGCGCCGGCGCTAGCCGATCTGCTGCGCCAGTCGCACGAGGCTGCGGTCGCTGCCGGCCGGGCCGAGCAGCGAGATACCCAGGGGGGCGCCCAGCCGCGTGGCCAGCGGCAGCGACAGCTGCGGGAAGCCCGCCAGCCCGGAGATGCACAGCATGCGGATGGCGGCGTTGCGGTAGTCCTCCAGCGCGGCCTCGCTGTCGCTGCGCAGCGGGGCCACGTCGGGCATGGTGGGCAGCACCAGCACGCCGTCATCGCCCAGCAGCGCGGCCAGGTGCACGCGGAAGCGCGCGCGGAAGGCCGTGGCCTGCGCCACCTGGTCGTCGGTGAGCTGGCTGGACCAGGCAAAGCGATCGGCCACGCCCGGGCCCAGGGGCGGGACGAAGCGCTGGATGAAGCCGCCGTCGGTCCCCCAGGCCTCGCGCCCCTGCAGGTGGCGGAAGTGCCAGTACATGGCCTCGAAGCTGTCCAGCACCACGTTCACGCCCGCCGCAGCACCCAGGGCGGCGGCCACGCGCTGGCGCGGCGCCGTAAAGGCCTCGGCCGCCACCGGCGTCAGCAGGCCCCACACATCGTCGGGCGAGAGCAGGCGCACGCGTTGCGGCAGCGGTTTCGCGTCTTCCCCCAACAGCACGTCGGCCACGCGGGCGAAGGTGGACACGTCGCGTGTGAACCAGCCGCAGGTGTCGAAGCTGGGCGAGAGGTCCAGGCAGTCTTCCAGGCTGATGCGACCGTGCGTCGGGCGCAGGCCCACCAGGCCGCAGTGGCTGGCCGGTGC
>JBIKMY010000128.1:0-6235 GCA_044358945.1 Rubrivivax sp. | reverse complement strand
GCCCTGCTCGTGGCCCACGCGTGCCGGCGCGCCGCCGGGCTGGGTGCTGCCGCCGATGGCCGCAACTGGGCCCGTCCCTTCTGGGACCGGCTGTCCGAGTTGTCTGAACAGGAGCGTTCGGCCTTGGCGCTGGCGCTGTGCGACAGCCTGGACGGGGTGGGGTCCGAGTGGCTGGCGCCCATGGAAAAGGCGCTGGCCCACGGCCCGGCCGGTCCTGGCGACGCGGGCGTTTCGGCGGCGGCCGGCATGACCTTCGCGGCGCGCGGGTTGTGGGGATTGGCTGCCGCGCCTCTGGAGCGCGCAGCCCGAGCCGCCGATCTGCCCGGACACGTGCGCCGCCGCGCCTGGCGCCTGCTGGCCCAGGCCGCGCAGGGTACGGGCGACCACCACCGCGCAGCAGACTGCGAGCGCGAGGCTTCGCGTATCGATTGAATGGGCGGACCGCCACAGCGCGCTGCGCGGCTGGTATACTGCGCGGCTTCGCGGCTGTAGCTCAGTTGGATAGAGTACTTGGCTACGAACCAAGGGGTCGTGGGTTCGAATCCTGCCAGCCGCGCCAATCATTGCCGTTGTCCTGCAACGGCTGCAAACGGGTCAGTCTTCACAAGAGGCTGGCCCTTTTTGCTTTTTCGGCATCCTGTAGCGCAGCGCCGCTTGTTGGGGCGAAGTGCCACGAGCAGGCTTGGGCGTCGAAGCCCACGGCAGGCGTCGGGTCTTCGGGCTAACATCAAAGCCCGTTTGACTGCCTGCCCCGCCTCAAGGCGGACCGCTAACGACCATGGCCACCGTTGCTCAGTGTTTGCAGACCAAGCCCGACCGTATCGTGTCGGTGCGCTCTACCGACCCCGTCGTTCTGGCGTTGCAGTCCATGCGCGACTACCGGGTACGCGCCGTGCTGGTGATGGATGACGATCGCCTCACGGGCATCGTCACCCAGGGCGATTGCGCCATCAAGGTGCTGCTGCCGGGCCGTGACGCCAAGCAGACCCTGGTGGGCGAGATCATGACGGCCAACCCCATGACGGTCAAACCTTCAGATCCCCTGGAGGCCTGCATGGGCTTGATGGCCAACAGGGGTTTTCGTCACCTGCCGGTGATGGATCGCGGACGCGTCGTCGGCGTGGTGTCGGTGGGAGACGTGGTGAAGGACAGCATCCGCCGCATGGGCGAGCAGATCGGCTTCCTGGAAACCTACATCAAGGGTCACGGCGCCTGAGGCGGCTACGGGCACTGGCGTGTCGTCCCCACGCGCTTTGAAGGCCCGGGCGGCCACGACTCCACAGCCTGTGGCGGCTCCGCAGGACGCCGAGACGGGTGCGCATGATCCGGAGGACCTGCGCGCGCAGGTGCGCGATCTGCAGCGTGCCCTGGCGGCGCAGCGGGAGAGCCTGGATGTCCTGGCCCATGCACGTGAGCGCGACTGGCAGGAGGCCACTGCCGCCACCGCGCAGGAGATGGCGCAGCTCAAGGCCACCATTGCCGCGTTGCGCGAGGCCCTGGGTGTGCTGCAGGCCGAAAAGGACAGGGCCGTGCAGCAATCGCTGGTGGCCAATGCCCAGGAAATCAACCAGCTGAAGGCCACCGTGTCCGCCTTGAGGGACGCCCTGGAGGCGGCCCGCATCCAGCACGAGCAGTCCGTGCAGGCCGGCTTGCGCGAGCAGCACGAAGAGCATCGTCACCTGCTGCAGACGGTGGTGTTGCTGCGCGAGCAGCTCGACCAGACGCGGACTGCGTCAACCCCGGCCTTGTCGTCATGAAGTCCACCCCGCCAGCGAAAGCCGCCGCACGCGGTGCTGCTACGGCCCGCCGCGCCGCTCCGGCCCGTGCTCCGGCGTCCTCCGCCCCTGCCCACTCCCTGGTCACCCTGGAGAGACGCCTGCGTTTTGCCGAAGTGCTGCTGGGCATCTCGCAGAAGGTGTCGGGCGTCGAATCCCTTGACGAGGTGCTGGAAGCGCTGGTGCTGGTGACCGCGCAGGAATTGCAGGCCGAGCGCTGCAGCCTGTTCCTCAACGACCCGCAGACGGGCGAACTGTATTCGCGCATCGCGCAGGGCAGCCGCCGCCGTGAGATCCGCCTGATGAACAACCTGGGCATCGCCGGCCACGTGTTCAACACGGGTGAAAGCTTGATCGTGCACGATGCCTATGCCGACCCGCGGTTCAACCGAGCCAACGATGAGCAGACGGGCTTCACCACCCGCAGCATCCTGTGCGTGCCGGTGCGCACGGGGCGCGGCGAGATCATCGGGGTGTCCCAGGTCATAAACCGGCTCAAGGGTCGCTTCACCAAGGCCGACCTCGAACTCTTGACGGCGATGACCAGCCACAGCGCACTGGCACTGCAGAGCGTGCAGTCCATCGAGCGCATGCGCCAGTTGCGCCAGCAGGAGATGGAGTTCCTGGACGTGGTGTCGGACGTCACTTCCGAGATCGACATCCGGGTGCTGCTGCGCAAGGTGATGGGCGAGGCCACCCGCATGCTCAAGGCGGAGCGTTCCACGCTGTTCCTCAACGACGAGAAGACGGGCGAGTTGTGGTCCGAGGTGGGGCAGGGCCTGCAATCCATGCAGATCCGACTGCCCAACCACGCCGGCATCGCCGGGGCTTCTTTCACCAGCGGGCGCACCATCAACATCCCCTACGCCTACGCGGACCTGCGGTTCAACCCGGCCTTCGACAAGAAGACAGGGTTCTTCACGCGCTCGATCCTGTGCGTGCCCATCGTCAACCAGGCGGGCAAGGTCATCGGCGTCACGCAGGTGCTGAACAAGCGTGGCGGGCCTTTCACGGACGAGGATGAGTCGCGCCTGAAGGCTTTCACGGCGCAGATCTCGATTGCGCTGGAGAACGCCAAGCTGTTCTCCGACGTGCAGAACATGAAGAACTACAACGACAGCGTGCTGCAGTCGATGTCCAGCGGGGTGTTGACCCTGGACGCCGACCGGCGCGTGGTCACCTGCAACGCGGCCGGCTTGCGCATCCTGCAGTTGACCCCGCCGCAGGTGCTCGGGCAGTCGGCTGCCGAGCTGTTCGGCACGTCCAACGCCTGGCTGCTGGAGAAGCTGGACCGCGTGGACCACACCCGCCGGTCGGAACTGGCAATGGATACGGAACTGCGCTTGCAGGCCGACGTGCGCTCGGTCAACCTGACGGTGACACCGCTGGTCAGCGGCGAGGGCAAGGGCCTGGGCTCCATGCTGATGCTGGAGGACATCTCGTCCGAGAAGCGCATGAAGTCCACGATGTCGCGCTACATGGATCCGTCTATCGCCGACCAGGTGCTGGCCTCCGGGGCCGAGTTGCTGGGGGGGCGCAGCGTCACGGCTACTGTGCTGTTTTCCGACATCCGCGGCTTCACTACGCTGACGGAGGAACTCGGCCCGCAGGCCACGGTGAGCCTGCTCAACGAGTACTTCGAGGTCATGGTGGATTGCATCCAGCGAGAAGGCGGGATGCTGGACAAGTTCATCGGCGACGCGATCATGGCCGCGTTCGGCATCCCGGTGGCCCATGACGACGACGAGGACCGCGCGGTGCGCACGGCGGTGGCTATGATCAGCCGATTGCGCGAGTGGAACCAGGTGCGCGTCGCGCAGGGCAAGCGGCCGGTGGACATCGGCATCGGCCTGAACACCGACGTGGTGGTCTCCGGCAACATCGGTTCCAACAAGCGCATGGACTTCACCATCATTGGCGACGGTGTGAACCTGGCTGCGCGGCTGGAGTCGGCGTGCAAGGCCTATGCGGCGCGCATCCTGATCAGCGAGTTCACGCGCAAGCGCCTGCGCGGCACCTACCGTATGCGCGAGGCCGACCGGGTGATCGTCAAGGGCAAGACGCAGCCGGTGGCCGTGTATGAGGTGTTGGACTACCACGACGAGTCGACATTTCCGCACCTCATGGACGTGGTCAACCAGTTCAACCACGGCATGGCCAAGTACCGCGCGGGCCGCTGGGACGAGGCGGTGGCGGCCTTTCAGGAGGCCTTACGCCTGCACCCGCAAGACCAGCTGTCGCGCATCTATGTGCAACGCTGCATGAGCCTCAAGGCCCACCCGCCCGAGGGCGCCTGGGACGGCGTGTGGGTGATGGACGAGAAGTAGCCGCTCAGCGCGCCGGGGGTTGCCCGTCCGCCCCGGGTGTCAGCCGCGTCAGCATGAACTGCTCCAGAAAGCGCTGCCGCGCGTCGCGGTCGGTGGTGTTGCCTTGCCGGTGCAGCAGGGATTCCGCCACCTCACAGCTGTAGAGCGTGAAGGCCCGCAGGCGGGCTTCGGCGGGCGAAAAGCCCAGGGCTTCGAAGATCTGGCGGTGGTAGTCGATACGGCTTGCATCGGCCTCGTCCAGGGCCTCGCGCGCCATGCTGTCACGGCGGGCCCAGGCGCGGATGGCCAGCTCGATGCGCGCGGCCTGGACGGCGGCCCGGCCGCGGTGGGGCAGGGAGATCACGTCGCGCAGCTGGGCCTGCGGGTCGCCCTGGGCCACGGTCAGCCGCCGTGTGAGTGCGTCCGTGGCGCGCGTGCGCCAGGCCTGCAGCACGCGTCGCAGCAGGTCCTCCCGGTCGCGGAAGTGCCAGTAGAAGCTGCCCCGCGTCACCCCCAGCTGGGTGGCCAGCACGTCCACCCGCACGTGGTCGATGCCCTGGTCCACCAGCACCTGGGTGGCGGCTCCGATCCAGTCGTCCGGCGTGAGCGTGGGCCGGGGGGCCTGCGCGTCGGCGCTCTTGCGCCGGGGCCTGCGCGCGGGGGTGGGGGCAAGGGGTGACGGGCTCATGGAGATGATGGCTGTGGGGCGGATCATGCCTTCCATACAGCACTGCATGGAACTTGGTGTTTCCACCGATGCGACCCCGACCAGGCCTTGGCTAGGATGCCGATCCAAACACATACACATGTGTATGGAATGCGCTGAACCGTCCGACCCAGGAGGCTCCTGATGTCCCAGCCTGCGACCGCCCGCCCAGACCGGCCGGCCGATTTCTTCGGCAACGAGGCTTTGCTGGCGCCCAGGCGTTGTGTGCGACAGGAGCGCGGCGAGGGTGTCTTCATCCTGCGCTCACCTGAGCCGCTGCAGCCCTACGAACGCTGCGTGGGCGAGTGGCTGGAGCGCTGGGCCCACGAAACCCCGCAGGCGCCGGCCTTTGCCGAGCCCGATACCGCCAGCCCTGGTGGCTGGCGCGTGCTGTCGTGGTCTGCCTTGCGCCGTCAGGTGGGCTCGGTCGCCCAGGCCCTGCTCGACATGCGGCTGGCGCCCGAGGGGCCGGTGGTGGTGCTGTCGGACAACACGCTGGACCACCTGGTGCTGCTGCTCGCGGGCATGCACATCGGCCGTGCGGTTTGCACCGTCAGCAGTGGCTACTGCCGGCTGGCTGGCGGTGACTTCAGCCGCATCCACGGCATCCTGCAGACGCTGCAGCCGGCGCTGGTTTACGCTTCCGATGCCGCCACTTTCGGCCCGGCCCTGCGGGACGCCGGCATCGAGGCGCGCGCGGTGTTCACCCAGGGGGCCGACACGCACACCGGGGCGGTGGCTTTCGAGCACTTGCTCGCCACAGCGGAGACGCCGGCCGTGATGCAGGCGTTTGCCGCCATCACGCCTGATACCCACGCGAAGTACCTGCTGACCTCGGGCTCCACCGGCCACCCCAAGGTGGTGATCAACACCCACCGCATGCTGTGCGCCAACCAGCAGATGCTGGCGCAGACCCTGCGCTTCCTGTCGCAGGAAAAGCCGGTGCTGCTGGACTGGTTGCCCTGGAGCCACACCTTCGGCGGCAACCACAACACGAACATGGTGCTCAAGCATGGCGGCACCCTGTACATCGACGACGGCCGGCCGATGCCGCGCCTGGTGGACAAGACCCTGCAGCATCTGCGCGAGGTGCAGCCCACCGTGTACTTCAACGTGCCCAAGGGCTACGACATGATGTTGCCGGCCCTGGAGGCCGACGCCGAACTGGCCCGCAACTTCTTCAGCCGGCTGCGCATGGTGTTCTATTCGGGCGCGGGCATGCCGCAGACGACCTGGAGGCGCCTGGAAGCCGTGGCCGCTGCGGTGCGCGAGGAGCCGGTGTGGTTCACCACCTCCTGGGGTTCCACCGAGACTGCGCCGGCCATCACCTTCGCCAACTGGCGTCTGGACCGCCCGGGGGTGATCGGCAACCCCATGCCCGGTGCGGAGGTGAAGTTCCTGCCCAACGGCGGCAAGCTGGAGATGCGTATCCGCGGGCCGCACATCTT
>JBIKMY010000127.1:0-6272 GCA_044358945.1 Rubrivivax sp. | reverse complement strand
CACGTAGTCCACGGCGGCACCGCGACGGTGCAACTCATGCAGCACCGCCGTCTCCAGCGCATGGCCGACGTTGGGTTGGCCTGAGAGGTCGAACAGCGCCATCAAGCCCGTGTCCACCGGATAGACCTTGCGGGGGTTGACCTGCCGGCGCCGCGCGGAGTCGGTAGCCAGGCCCACGGTGCTGAGCAGGAAGGCATCTTCCAGATGGGCCAGCATCTGGTGCAGCGTGTCCTTGCCCACGGCCGTGCCGCGTGAACGCAGATCACTGAAGAACTTGTGGATGCTGAAGGCCCCTGCCGCGTTGCCCAGCAACTGCTGCACCAGCCAGCGCAAGATCTGCGGCTGGCTGAGGTTGTGGCGCTCCATCACGTCACGCAGCAGCACCACATCAACGTAGTTGCGCAGAAGTTCATGCCGCGTGCGGGTGTCCATCCCCTGGGCCTCGGGGAAGCCGCCCACGCGCAGGTACTCGGCCAGATCGTGGGTGAGTTGCGAGTGCTCGGCCTTGGTCAGGCGGTTCGCGCTCCGGCTGGGCTCGCGGCCTGCGTGGCGCAGCGCCTCGCGGAAGCTGAAGGGCGTGACCACCGCCTCCAGCGCACGGCCTCGCATGCTGGTAGCCACTTCGCGTGAAAGCAGCTTGGCCGAAGAACCCGACACGAAAAGCTCGATGTTTTCGGTGTCCAGCAGGCGCCGGACGAACAGCTCCCAGCCGCTGACGAGTTGGATCTCGTCGAGGAAGAAGGTGCAGCGCTGACCATCGCGCCACTGGGGGTGCAGGCTGAAGTACTCCTCCACCAACAGGTCCAGATCGGCCGTGCGCATGCCGGCCAGGCGCTCGTCCTCGAAACTGAAGTACAGCAAGCCTTCGCGCGCGGTGCCCTGGGCGTGCCGGTCTGCCAGCAGTTGCCACAGGAAGCTGGTCTTGCCCGCGCGGCGCATCCCGATGACGGCCAGCGACTTGCCCGCCACCGCTGGGCACCACACGTCCCGGCGGGTCAAGCCGGGCAGGCGCGCGGCCTGGGCATCCAAGATCTTCTGGCGAAGCAACGGACGGAAAGAGTTTTCCATCCGGCCTATTCTAGGTGAAATACGTATTCATTAGAAGTACGTATTCTCAGCCAAAGAACGGGCGTTCGAGGATCATCTCAGCTGAACTGGCTGAAATCCGGCCGGCGCTTCTCGAAGAAGGCCTGGAAGGCTTCGCGGGCTTCGGGGCTGCGCAGGCGTTGGCCGAAGATTTCGCCTTCGGTCTTGATGGTCTGCAGCACCAGTTCGCGCTGCGGCGCGCGCATCAGGCGCTTGGCGTCGCGCACGGCGCCCGGGGGCAGCTGGTTGAAGCGTTCGGCCACGCGGCGGGCCTGCGCCATCAACTCGCCAGCCGGCAGCACCGCGTTGGCAATGCCGCACTCCACCGCCTGCTCGCCCGTGAAGGGGTCGCCCAGCAGCAGCTTCTCGGCGGCACGGCGGTGGCCCATGAGTTGCGGCACCAGCAGGCTGGAGGCGTACTCGGGCACCAGGCCCAGGCTGACGAAGGGCATGGCCAGGCGGGCTTCGTCGCTGACGTACACGAAGTCGCAGTGCAGCAGCATCGTGGTGCCCACGCCGATGGCCGCACCCGTGACTGCCGCCACCGCCGGCTTCTCGAAAGTGGCCAGGGCGTGCAGGAAGCGAAACACCGGCGAGCTCTCGGCATTGCTGCCCTGGCCGGGTGGGCGGCTCATGAAGTCCTCGATGTCATTGCCCGAGGTGAAGATGCCCGGCTGGCCAGTGATCAGCACGGCTCGCACAGCGCCATCGGCCTGCGCTGCGGCCAGCGCTTCGGCCATGGCGGTGTACATCTCGCCGGTCAGCGCGTTCTTCTTCTCGGGCCGGGCAATCTCGATCGTGGCCACGCCATTGAGAACGCCCGTGCGGATGTGAATGCTCATGTCAGCCCCCTGCTCAAACGCGCTCGAAGATGCCGGCCGCGCCCTGGCCCATGCCCACACACATCGTCACCATGCCGTACTTCAACTGGCGACGGTGCAGTGCGTGGATCACGGTGGCCGAGCGGATGGCCCCGGTGGCGCCCAGCGGGTGGCCCAGGGCGATGGCCCCGCCCAGCGGGTTGACGCGCGCGGGGTCCAGCCCCACGGTGTCCATCACGGCCAGGGCCTGGGCGGCAAAGGCTTCGTTCAGTTCGATCCAGCCGAGGTCGTCCAGCTTGAGGCCACCGGCCTTCAGGGCCGCGGGAATGGCCTCGATGGGGCCGATGCCCATGATCTCGGGCGCCACACCGCGCACCGAGAAGCTGACGAAGCGCGCCAGCGGCGTCAGGCCGAAGGTCTTGACCGCGCGCTCGCTGGCCAGGATGAGCGCTCCCGCGCCATCGCTGGTCTGGCTGCTGTTGCCCGCCGTGACCGAGCCCTTGGCGGCGAAGACCGTGCGCAGCTTGCCCAAGCCCTCCAGCGAGGTGTCGGCCCGCGGGCCCTCGTCGATGCTCACGGTACGGGTCTTCATGCCCGGCTGGCCAGTGGCCAGATCGGGAAAGCGCTCCACCACCTCCACCGGCGTCATCTCGGCCTTGAATTCGCCCGCGGCAATCGCCGCCAGCGCCTTCTGGTGCGAGGCCAGGGCAAAAGCGTCCTGCCGCTCGCGCGTGACCTTCCATTGCGCCGCCACCTTCTCGGCCGTCAGGCCCATGCCGTAGGCGATGCCCACGTTCTCGTCGCGGGCGAAGACCTCGGGGTTGAAGGAAGGCTTGTTGCCGGTCATGGGCACCAGGCTCATGCTCTCGGCACCGCCAGCGATCATCACGTCGGCCTCGCCCACGCGGATGCGGTCGGCCGCCATCTGCACCGCCGTCAGGCCGGAGGCGCAGAAGCGGTTGATGGTGACCCCGCCCACGCTGTGCGGCAACCCGGCCAGCACCATGGCCACGCGCGCCATGTTCATGCCCTGCTCGCCCTCGGGGAAGCTGCAGCCGACGATGGCGTCCTCGATGGCCTTGGGGTCCAGCGTGGGCACCTGCGCCAGCGCGCTGCGCACGGCAGCCACCAGCAGGTCGTCCGGGCGGGTGTTGCGGAAGCAGCCCCGGCCGGACTTGCCGATGGGGGTGCGGGTGGCGGCGACGATGTAGGCGTCTTGAATCTGCTTGCTCATGTGATCAGTCTCCCGCGGGTTCAGTTGCGCACCGGCTTGCCGGTGGACAGCATGCCCATGATGCGTTCCTGGGTCTTGGGGTGGTCCAGCAGCCCGCAGAAGTGCTGGCGCTCCAGGGCCATGAGGTACTCCTCGGTCACCAGCGAGCCGGCGTCCACGTCGCCACCGCACACCACGTCGGCGATGCAGGAGGCGAGGTGGAAATCGTGCGCGCTGATGAAGCCGCCGTCGCGCATGTTCGCCAGCTGGCCCTGGATGGTGGCCTTGGCGTTGCGCCCGGCCACGGGGAAGGGCGTGCGGGCCGGCGGGCGCCAGCCGCTTTCGGCCAGGGCCTTGGCCTGCACCAGGGCCACGTACAGCAGCTCGTCCTTGTGCGGCACGATCACGTCACTGTCCAGCAGGTAGCCGAGCTTGCGTGAATCCAGCGCGCTGATGCCCACCTTGGCCATGGCGGCGTTGGTGAAGCCGTCGGAGAGGAACTTCAAGATGTCGGCATTCGCGTTGCCGGCCGCCGCCATCTCGGCGGCTCGGCGCGCGATGTAGGTCAGGCCTCCCGCACCCGGCACCAGGCCCACACCCACCTCCACCAGGCCCACGTAGGCTTCCATCGTCGCCACGCGGCGCGCGCAATGGATCGCCAGCTCGCAGCCGCCGCCCAGGGCCAGCCCGCGCACGGCGGCCACCACAGGCACCTGCGCATAACGCAGCCGCAGCATGGCGTCCTGCAGCTTCTTCTCCTCCGGTGCAATGCCCTTGGAGCCCAGCTTCATGAACACCGGCATGAGCGATTCGAGGTTGGCCCCGGCCGAAAACACATCGTCGGGCGACCAGATCACCACGCCACGGAAGGCGGCTTCCGCTATCTCCACCGCCTTGACGAGGCCCTCGGTCACGGCCGGGCTGATGAGGTGCAGCTTGGCCGTGATGGTGGCCACCACGATGTCGCCGTCAGGCGTCCAGACGCGGACCTCGTCGTTGCGGTAGAGCTCCGTGCCCGACTGCAAGGGGTCGGCCGCGCCGGAACCCGCGACGTTCTCGCGGAAGGGCTGGCGCTCGTACACGTCCAGCGGGCTCAGCGGCAGATGCTCCAGGCTGCTGAGGTTGGCATCCAGGGAGAAGCTCACCGGGCCCAGGGATTGCTCGATCTTGTGCAGACGGATCTTCGACTTGGCCGGGCTGAAGGAACCCTCCGGCCCATGCACCCCCTCCACCGCCCACACCCATTCCGGCAGGGGCTCGCTGCACAGCGCTTTGCCCGCGTCGATGTCCTCCTGCACCCACTGCGCCACCTGCTTCCAGCCCGCCTGCTGCCACAGCTCGAACGGGCCCTGCTTCACGCCAAAACCCCAGCGCATGGCGAAGTCCACGTCGCGCGCGGTGTCGGCGATGGACGCCAGGTGCACGGCGGCGTAGTGGAAGCCATCACGCAGGATGGCCCAGAGGAACTGCGCCTGCGGGTTGGAGCTTTCGCGCAGCAGCTTCAAGCGCTCGGCCGGCGGCTTCTTGAGCATGCGCTCGACGAGGGGGTCGGCCTTGCCGGTGGAGGCCACGTACGCGCCCGCGGCCGGGTCCAGACGCTGGATCTCCTTGCCCACCTTCTTGTAGAAGCCCGCGCCCGTCTTCTGGCCCAGGGCACCCTGGGCCAGCAGCCCGGCCAGCACGGCCGGCGTCTCGTACAGGGCCTCGAAAGGGTCTTCAGCGGCCTTGCCCGCGCCCAGGTTGTCCTGCATGGTGCGGATGACGTGGGCCATGGTGTCCAGGCCCACGACATCGGCGGTGCGGAAGGTGCCGGAAGACGCGCGGCCGAGCTTCTTGCCCGTCAGGTCATCGACGACGTCGAACGACAGACCGAAGTTCTGCGCCTCCTTCATCGTGGCCAGCATGCCGGCGATGCCCACGCGGTTGGCGATGAAGTTGGGCGTGTCCTTGGCCCGCACCACGCTCTTGCCCAGGGCCGAGGTGACGAAGGTTTCCAGGTTGTCCATCACGGCCGCGTCGGTGGACGGGGTGGCAATCAGCTCCACCAGCTGCATGTAGCGCGGCGGGTTGAAGAAGTGGATGCCGCAAAAGCGGGGCCGCACCGCGTCGGGCAAGGCCTCGGAGAGCTTCGTGATGGACAAGCCCGAGGTGTTGCTGGCCACCACGGCATGCGGCGCCAGCGCAGGGGCGATGCGGTTGTACAGGTCCAGCTTCCAGTCCATGCGCTCGGCAATCGCCTCGATCACCAGATCGCATTCGCCCAGCAGCGCCAGATGATCCTCGTAGTTGGCCGCGACGATGCGCGAGACCAGCTCGGGCACACCCAGCGGGGCGGGCTTGATCTTCTTGAGGTTGTCGATGGCCTTGGTGACGATGCCGTTATTCGGGCCGCCAGTCGCCGCCGGGCCGCTCCCAAGGCGACTGTCCCCCTCGGGGGGCGGACGCGTCGAAGACGCGGCCTGGGGGTCTGTTGCCGCGGGAAGATCAAAGAGCACCACCGGCACGTTGACATTGACCAGATGGGCCGCGATCTGCGCCCCCATCACCCCGGCGCCGAGAACGGCAACCTTGCGAACCTGGAACTTCGTATTCATGTCACTCCACCCTCATCCACGTTTGTGTGCGCCCCAGCATGGGCGCACCGATGTAGCCACGCACGTCGAGTTGCTTCCCGCCGTCCTTGGGCGTCAGGCGCACCTTGTAGACCTTGCCGTTGTTCGGGTCCAGGATGGTGCCGCCCTCCCAGTGGTCGGCTCCGCCGTGGCGCTTCACACCCTCCAGAATGGTCATGCCGATCACCTTCTGGTCCTTCTTCGCACCATCGCATTTGTCGCACTTGGCGTCCTGCTTGGTCGGGTCGGTCAGCTTCTCGATGCGGCCGGTGAGCACGCCGGCCGCATCGCTAATGCGCACCAGCGACTTCTCCTGCTTGGTCTCGTCGTCGATCGTCTTCCACAGGCCCACTGGCGTGGCCTGCTGGGCCAGGGTGCCGGCGGACCAGGCCAGTGCGGTCGCGGCGATCAGGGCGGCGGTTGCAGACTTCATGCGCTTGTCTCCTCGGGTTGGCGCGACAGGGGTGATCAGAACATCGCCTCGTCCATGGCCAGCAGCGGCGCCACGCCCGTGCGCGCCGTGCGGATGAGGCCGGCGGT
>JBIKMY010000126.1:0-6278 GCA_044358945.1 Rubrivivax sp. | reverse complement strand
CCCACGCACACCCCCATCAGGGGCTTGTTCGCCGCCGCGTGCAGCACGGCGTCCTTCAAGCCGGATTCCTGCAGTTCGCGCATGCAGTCGCGCATGGCGCCCTGGCCGGGCAGCACCACGCGCTGCGCGGCCATCACCTCTTCCGGGTTGGCGGTGACGATGACGCGCACGTCCTGGTCACGCGCCACATGGGCCACCGCCTGCGAGACCGAGCGCAGGTTGCCCATGCCGTAGTCGACGACGGCGACCGTCTGGGTCACAAAGATCCCTTGGTCGAGGGGATGACGCCGGCCGAGCGCGGGTCAGGCGTCAGTGCCATGCGCAACGCCCGGGCGAAGGCCTTGAAGACCGTCTCGCACTGGTGGTGCGCGTTCTCGCCCTTGAGGTTGTCGATGTGCAGCGTGACCAGGGCGTGGTTGGCGAAGCCCTGGAAGAACTCGAAAGCCAGCTGCGTGTCGAAGCCGCCGATGGCGCCAGCCTTGAAGGGCACGTCCATGTGCAGCCCTGGCCGGCCGGAGAAATCCACCACCACGCGCGACAGCGCCTCGTCCAGCGGCACGTAGGCGTGGCCGTAGCGCGTGATGCCGCGCTTGTCACCCACGGCCTGCGCGAAGGCCATGCCCAGCGTGATGCCCACATCTTCCACGGTGTGGTGGCCATCGATGTGCAGGTCGCCCTTGGCGTCGATCGCCAGGTCGATCAGCCCGTGGCGGGCGATCTGGTCGAGCATGTGGTCGAAGAAGCCGATGCCGGTGGACAGCTCGGCCTGGCCGGTGCCGTCCAGGTCGATCCGCACGCGGATCTGGGTCTCCTTGGTGTTGCGCGTGATGTCGGCGGTGCGGTTCATGGTCGGGCTCTGGTTCACAGGCTCTCCTTCAGGGCCGCCAGCATGCGGTCGTTTTCCTCGGGGGCGCCCACTGTCAGGCGCAAACAGTGGGCCAACAGCGGGTGCAGGCCGGCAATGTGCTTGACCAGGATTCCCCGCGTCTTCAGGCCCTCGAAGGCACGGGTCGAATCGGGCACGCGCACGAGGATCATGTTGGCCTCGCTGGGGAATGCCGTCACGCCGGCCATGCCACGCAGGGCTGTCTGCAGGCGCTCGCGCTCGGTGCGCAGCACGGCGGCCTGGCGCGCGTACTCGTCGGCATGTTCCAGCGCGAACAGCGCGGCTTCAGCGTTCAACGAGCCCACGTTGTAGGGCGGGCGCACCTTGTCGATCTCGCGGATGAGCTGGGCCGCGCCGCACAGGTAGCCCAGACGCACGCCCGCCAGACCGAACTTCGACAGCGTGCGCAGTACCAGCACGTGCGGGTGCGCCGCCATCTTCTGCATCCAGGTGCGCGAAGAGAAGGGCTGATAGGCCTCGTCCATCACCACCAGCCCCTGCTGGGCGCCCACGGCAGCCACCACGCGGTCGATCGCCGCATCGTCGAACAGGTTGGCCGTGGGGTTGTTGGGGTAGGCGATGTAGGTCAGGGCCGGGCGGTGCTGCTCGATGGCGGCCACCATGGCATCGGCGTCCAGCTCGAACCGGGCCGTCAGCGGCACGCCAACGAAAGCCAGGCCGCGCAGCTTGGCGCTCATCTCGTACATGACGAAGCCCGGCAGCGGCGCCAGCACGCTGGCGTCCGGCTTCATGCAGGCCACCGACAGCATGTCGATCAACTCGTCCGAACCGTTGCCCAAGGTGAGTGCGCAGCCTGCGGGCAGGTTCACGTGACGGGCGAGTTCCGCCGCCAGCGCCGCCGTTCCCATGCCGGGGTAGCGGTTGATGGCCACACGCCCCAGGCGCTCACCCAGCTCGCGCTGCAGCTCGGGCGGCAGCGTGAAGGGGTTTTCCATCGCGTCCAGCTTCACAAAGCCAGCGCTGGGCTGCACGGCGTAGGCGTGCATGGACTGCACATCCTGGCGGAGGGTGGCACGCAAGCGATCGGGCAAAGAGGTCATTCGGATGTGTCCAGGATCGCGGGGCTGGAGTAGAAGGGATTGACGATTTCCAACCGGTCCACTACGAGGCCGTGCTGGAGATCCTCAGTCAGAAGCACGATGCAGCCCAGTTGCTGCGCAGCCGCCACCATCAGCGCGTCCCAGTAGGAAAACGAAAACCGATCTTGCAGCCCCCAGGCGCGGTCCACGGTTTGCTCGTCTACCGCCCAGGGCTGCCAGGCGCGATAGCGGCGCACCAAGTCCCTCGCCGCGTCGACGCTCATCCCCGGCGCGGCCTTGCGCAGGTTGACATAGAACTCGTTCAGAACCTGGGTGCTGAGGCGCCCGCTTCTGTGGTTCCAGCAGTGGGTCAGCCATGCCTGGGCTGACTGCTGCTTGGAGGGCGCACGATCATCCTGCGCGTAGAGCAGGACGTTGGTGTCAACGAAAACGGTTGAGGCGCTCGGCATAGATGTCTTCGCGGCGGGCGTAGGGCGCCGTGAAGGGCAGGGTCTCAAACTTCAGCGCCTCGCGCATTGCTCGCTCGTAGGCGTCGTCATGCCGCATTTTCTCGGCCAGCATTTCGCCGATCAGCCGAGACACGCTGGTGTTGCGGCGCGCGGCTTCCATGCGGGCCCAGGCGGCCACGTCTTCTTCCATGGTAACGGTGACGTTTTTCATAGGAACCACGAATTTCGTGTTACACGAATCCAGTGTATCAGTCGCCCTTTTCGCGTAACCGCATCTCGGCCGCCCGCGCATGCGCCTGCAGCCCCTCGCCATAAGCCAGCTCTGCGGCGATGGGGCCCAGCGCCTGGGCGCCGGCCTCGCTGACTTCGATCAGGCTGCTGCGCTTCTGGAAGTCGTACACGCCCAGGGGCGAGGAGAAGCGGGCGGTGCCGCTGGTGGGCAGCACGTGGTTCGGGCCGGCGCAGTAGTCGCCCAGGCTCTCGCTGGTGTAGGCGCCCAGGAAGATGGCACCGGCATGCTTGAGCAGCGGCTCCCAGCGGTGGGGGTCGCGCGAACTCACCTCCAGGTGCTCGGGCGCGATGCGGTTGCTGATGGCGCAGGCCTCTTCCATGGAGCGGGTGCGGATGAGCGCGCCGCGGCCTTCGAGCGAGGCGCGGATCACGGCCTGGCGCGGCATCTGCGGCAGCAGGCGCTCGATGGCGGCGTGCACCGCGGCTATGTAGGCGGCATCCGGGCACAACAGGATGCTCTGGGCCAGCTCGTCATGTTCGGCCTGGCTGAACAGGTCCATGGCCACCCAGTCGGGCGGCGTGCTGCCGTCGGCCAGCACCAGGATCTCACTCGGCCCGGCAATCATGTCGATGCCCACCTGGCCGAACACACGGCGCTTGGCGCTGGCCACGTAGGCATTGCCCGGGCCGGTGATCTTGTCCACGCGCGGGATGGTGGCGGTGCCGTAAGCCAGCGCGGCCACGGCCTGCGCGCCGCCGATGGTGAAGGCGCGGTCCACGCCGGCCACGGCTGCGGCGGCGAGCACGAGGTCGTTGCGCTCGCCCACGGTGGCAACGCTGCCTTGGTCTGCTGAGCCGCCAACCCCACCGGTAGCCACACTGCCGCGCACGGGCGTCGGCACCACCATGATGATCTCGCCCACACCGGCCACGCGGGCGGGCACGGCATTCATCAGCACGCTGGACGGGTAAGCCGCCTTGCCGCCGGGCACGTACAGGCCCACGCGGTCCAGCGGCGTGACCTTCTGGCCCAGCAGGGTGCCGTCCTCGTCGCGGTAGCTCCAGCTGCGGCCGCAGGCTTCCAGCTGGCGCTCGTGGTATCGACGCACGCGGTCGGCCGCGGCCTGCAGCGCCTGGCGCTGGGCCGGGGTGATGCGCGCAAGTGCTGCGTGCAGTTCGTCCTGGCTGATTTCCAGGGCCGCGACCGACGCCGCTTGCAGCCCGTCAAAGCGCGCGGTGTAGTCCAGCACGGCGGCATCACCGCGCGTGCGCACATCCTCCAGGATGGCGGCCACGCGCTGCTCGATGGCGGCATCGGTGTCGGCAGACCAATGCAGCACGCGCTGGAAGTCGGCCTCGAAGCCGCTGTCGGCGGTGGACAAGCGGCGCAGTGCAAGGCTCACTTCACGGCTCCTGCAAAGGCATCGATCAGGGCACGGATCTTCTCGCGCTTGAGCTTGAGCGAGGCCTGGTTGACCACCAGCCGGGCGCTGATGTCCATGATCTGCTCGACCTCCACCAGGTGGTTGGCCTTGAGCGTGCTGCCTGTGGACACCAGATCTACGATGGCGTCGGCCAGCCCCGTCAGCGGCGCCAGCTCCATCGAACCGTAGAGCTTGATGAGGTCCACGTGCACGCCCTTGTCGCTGAAGTGCTGGCGGGCAATCTGGGTGTACTTGGTGGCCACGCGGATGCGCGAGCCCTGGCGCACCGCACGTGCGTAATCGAAGTCCACTGGCACGGCAACGCTCATGCGGCAGCGCGCGATCTTCAGGTCCAGTGGCCGGTACAGGCCGTGGTCATCGTGCTCCAGCAGGGTGTCCAGGCCGGCGACGCCCAGGTCCGCCCCGCCGTGCTGCACATAGGTGGGCACGTCGGTGGCACGCACCAGCACCACGCGCACGTCCTCGCGGTTGGTGGGCAGGATGAGCTTGCGGCTCTTTTCCGGGTTCTCCAGCACCTCGACGCCGGCGGCTCGCAGCAGCGGCAGCGTCTCCTCGAAGATGCGTCCTTTGGACAGGGCAAGCGTGATCATGGGGCTTTGTCCAGACGGTTCACTTCAGGCGCTCGATGTCGGCACCCACGCCGCGCAGCTTGTCTTCCATGCGGTCGTAGCCCCGGTCGAGGTGGTAGATGCGGTCGACCACGGTCTCGCCTTCGGCCACGAGGCCGGCGATCACCAGGCTGGCCGAGGCGCGCAGGTCGGTCGCCATCACCGTGGCGCCGGACAGGCGCGGCACGCCCTGCACCACGGCCGTGTGGCCGTCGATCTGGATGTTGGCACCCAGGCGCAGCAGTTCGTTGACGTGCATGAAGCGGTTCTCGAAGATGGTCTCCGAGACCTTGGACGCACCCTCGGCGATGCAGTTCACCGCCATGAACTGCGCCTGCATGTCGGTGGGGAAGGCCGGGTACTCGCTGGTGCGAAAGCTCACTGCGCGGGGGCGGCCTTGGGAGCGCACGCGGATCCAGTCGTCGCCGGACTCGATCACCGCGCCGGCTTCGCGCAGCTTGTCCAGCACGGCATCCAGGTGCGAAGCCCGGGCGCCGCGCAGCGTGACGTCGCCGCCCGCAGCCGCCACGGCGCACAGGAAGGTGCCGGTCTCGATGCGGTCCGGGATGATGCGGTGCGGGGTCGCCGGCGCATGCAGCGCGTCCACGCCCTGGATGCGGATGCGGCTGGTGCCGTGGCCCTCGATGCGCGCGCCCATGCCGATGAGCATCTCGGCCAGGTCGGGGATCTCGGGTTCCTGCGCGGCGTTCTCCAGCACCGTCTCGCCCTCGGCCAGGGTGGCGGCCATCAACAGGTTCTCGGTGCCGGTGACCGTGACCATGTCGGTGGTGATGCGCGCGCCCTTCAGGCGTTGGGTCTTGGCGATGATGTTGCCGCGCTCCACGGTGATCTGCGCGCCCATGGCCTGCAAGCCCTTGATGTGCTGGTCCACCGGACGCGAGCCGATGGCGCAACCACCGGGCAGCGACACGATAGCCACGCCGAATCGCGCCAGCAGCGGGCCCAGCACCAGGATGGACGCGCGCATGGTCTTGACCAGTTCGTACGGCGCCACGGGGTTGTTCACCGGGCCGGCGTCGAGCAGCAATTCGTTGGGGTCGGCGGCGCTCCACTCGGCCGTGGCGCCCATCTGGCGCAGCAGCTTCAAGGTGGTGGACACGTCCTGCAGGCGCGGCACATTGCGCAGCGTCACAGGCTGCGCGGTGAGCAGCGCGGCGCACAGCTCGGGCAGCGCCGCGTTCTTGGCGCCCGAGATGGCGATCTCTCCCTCAAGGGGGCGGCCACCGCGGATGAGAAGTTTGTCCATGCGTTGCAGGGGGTGCGCGCCCCGCTGCAGGCCCGGACCTCCATGCGCCTTGCGCGGCGCAGGACCCCGCGCCCGCGGCAGGCCGCAGGCCGGTTCAGTGGTGGGGGTGAGCGGGGGCCGAAGCGCCTTGGCTGGCGTGTTCGGCGGGGGTGAGCGTCTTCATGGACAGCGCGTGAATCTGCTCACGCATTCTATCGCCCAGCACCGCGTAGACGCGCTGGTGGCGCCGCACGCGCGACAGCCCCTCGAATTGCGCACTCACGATGGTGGCGAAGAAGTGACGCCCGTCACCCTCCACCTCCAGCACTTCGCAGGGCAGGCCTGCGGCGAT
>JBIKMY010000124.1:0-6316 GCA_044358945.1 Rubrivivax sp. | reverse complement strand
TCAAGACCGACGCCCTGGAGCAGCAGCTGGAACAACTGCTGGCCGAGCTGGGCATCGAGAAACTGCGCGACGTACCCGCCCCGGCCCTGTCCGGCGGTGAGCGCCGCCGCGTGGAGATCGCCCGCGCGTTGGCCACGCGCCCGCGCTTCATCCTGCTGGACGAACCCTTCGCCGGCGTGGACCCCATCGCCGTCATCGAGATCCAGCGCATCATCGGCTTCCTGCGCGCGCGCGGCATCGGCGTGCTCATCACCGACCACAACGTGCGCGAGACGCTGGGCATCTGCGACCGTGCCTACATCATCAGCGAAGGCCTGGTGCTGGCCGAAGGCAGCCCGCAGGAGATCGTGGACAACCCGCAAGTCCGCCGCGTCTACCTGGGCGAGCACTTCCGGATGTAGGCATGCGCACCTCCCTGCAGGTTCGCCTTTCCCAGCACCTGGCGCTCACGCCACAGTTGCAGCAGTCCATCCGGCTGCTGCAGTTGTCCACGCTGGAGTTGCACCAGGAAGTCGAGCAGATGCTCGAGCAGAACCCTTTCCTGGAACCCGAAGACGACACGGGCTCGGTGTGGGAATCGCCGCTGGAGCGAGCGGCGCCACCCGACCGGGCGACCGAGCGCGAGCAGCAGTCCCAGGGGGAAGCCGCGGCCGAGGTGGGCGCCGAGGGCGCCGAAGCCACGGGCGAGCTGGACGCGACGGACTTCGGCACCACCGAGCGCGAGGACTGGGCCAACGGCACCGAGGCCGACGACTTCGACGGCGTGCGTGAGCTGCCGTCCTCACCCGGCGCGGGCGTGGCCCCTGGCGACGACGACCTGGACCCGAACGAGCGCCGCAGCCTCGAAATCAGTCTGGCCGAGCACCTGCGCGCCCAGATCCCGGGCCTGCGCCTGAGCGCGCCGGACGCCGCAGCGCTGATGGTGCTGATCGAGTCGCTGAACGAGGACGGCTACCTCGCCGACCCGCTGGAAGACATCGCCGAATCGCTGTCAGGCGGGATGGGCGGCCTGGACGAAGACGACGCCGACGACCTGCGCAGCCGGCTGCGCTGCGCCCTGCACTGGCTTCAGCGCCTGGACCCGCCTGGCGTAGGCGCGCGCTCACTGCCAGAGTGTCTGACGATCCAGCTGCGCGCCCGCCCCGACAGTCCGGCCCGCACGGTGGCCCTGGCCGTGTGCGCCGAGCACCTGGACCTGCTGGCAAGGCGCGACGTCAAGCGGCTGATGGCCGCCACCGGCGCCGACGAAGCCCTGCTGCGCCAGGCGCAGGCCTTGATCCTGGGCTGCGAACCCAAGCCGGGGCGGCCCTTTGCCGATGCGCAGTCGCAAATCGTGGTGCCCGACGTGGTGGTGCAGCGCAGTGGCCGCAGCTTCAAGGTGGTGCTCAACCCCGAGGTGATGCCGCGGCTTCGCATCAACGACCTTTATGCCGCGGCCATCCGCGGCCAGCGCGGGGGGCCGATGTCAGCGCGGCTGCAGGAGGCGCGCTGGTTCGTGAAGAACATCCAGCAGCGCTTTGACACCATCCTGCGCGTGAGCCAGGCCATCGTGGAGCGGCAAAAGGCCTTCTTCACGCACGGTGAGATCGCGATGAAGCCGCTGGTGCTGCGCGAGATCGCCGATGAGCTGGGCCTGCACGAGTCCACCATCTCGCGCGTGACCACGGCCAAGTACATGACGACGCCGCAAGGCACCTTCGAGCTGAAGTACTTCTTCGGCAGCTCGCTCAACACCGAGACCGGCGGCAATGCCTCCAGCACCGCCGTGCGGGCGCTGATACGCCAGATGGTGGCCGCCGAAGACCCGGCCAAGCCCCTGTCCGACAGCACCCTGAGCGAGATGCTGGAGGAGCAGGGCATTCAGGTGGCGCGCCGCACCGTGGCCAAGTACCGCGAAGCGCTGAAGATCGCGCCGGCCAACCTGCGCAAGGCGATCTGACCCCCGTCCGACATGACCTACCCCAGCCCGCCCAGCGCAGCCGCCCCTGCCCCTCTGTCACGCACGGTAGACCTGTTCCTGCCGGCCGCCGGCGGCTCAGAAGCCCTGCTGGCCGAAGAGGTGCAGCGCCTGACCGGCCGCCCTGCGCAGGCCGGCCGCGGCGGCGTCTGGGCCCAAGGCAACGCCGTGCAGGCGATGCAGCTGAACCTGGAAAGCCGCCTGGCCCAGCGCGTGCTGTGGCCACTGGTGGACGGCCCCTACCGCGACGAACATGACCTCTACGACCTGGCGCGGCGCGTGCCCTGGCCCGACTGGATCACCTCGGCGCAGACACTGCGCGTGGATGTCAACGCGCAGGCCAGCCCGCTGCGCAGCGTGAACTTTGCCGCCCTGCGCATCAAGGACGCCGTCTGCGATGTGATGCGCGAGGCCACGGGCGAGCGCCCCAGCGTGGATACGCGCCACCCCGACCTGCCCCTGGTGCTGTACGTGGGCCCGGACCACGCCACGCTGTTTGCCGACACCTCAGGCGAGGCCCTGTTCAAGCGCGGCTGGCGCGACGCCCAGGGCGGGCGCCAGGACGTCAAGGGCGAGGCGCCCCTGAAGGAAACGCTGGCCGCGGCCCTGCTGGCGGCCGCAGGCTGGCAAGGCCGTGCAGAAGACGGGCCGCTGCTGGACCCCTGCTGCGGCGCCGGCACCATCGCCATCGAGGCCGCGCAGATGGCCTGCGGCATCGCGCCCGGGCTGCAGCGCCGCTTCGCCTTCGAGCGCATGTTGCCCTTCCGCGCGCTGCTGCCGCAATGGCAGGCCATGCGGCAGACCGCCCAAGCCCGCGTGCACCCGCCCGCCGTGCCGGTGTTTGCCGGCGACGTGAGCTTTCGCATGACCGACTTCGCCGCGCGCAACGCCCAGCGCGCGGGCGTGGCGCATGCCATCGCCTTCAAGACGGGCGACGCACTGCAGCGCCCGGCCCCGGCCGCTGCGGGCGTGATGCTGCTCAACCCGCCTTATGGTGAGCGCATTGAGGCCAAGGGGGTGGCCGGCGTGCGGCAGGCCAGCCGTGAGGCGTTCGAAGCCGATGCCAGCTCGGCCGAATTCTTCGGCGGCCTGGCCGCGCACTGGAAGCGCCACTACCCCGGCTGGACCGCCTGGCTCCTCAGCCCGGACATGAAACTGCCCTCGCTCATGCGCCTGAAGGAGAGCCGGCGCGTGCCGATGTGGAACGGCCCCATCGAGTGCCGGCTGTTCCGCTTCGACCTGGTGGCGGGGTCGGCACGGGGCTGAAGGCGGCGCGCGGCGCCCAGCCACGGTCAGCCGAATTCAGCCTCGATCAGGCACGCTCAAGCGAATTCACTGACGCAGCCCCCACCAGGCCAGCAGGGCCAGCGGCGCGGTGTCGGCCCGCAGCACGCGCGGGCCCAGCGTCACCGCGCAGAAACCCACCGCAAGAGCCGCCTCTTCTTCGGCCGGCGACAGCCCCCCCTCCGGCCCTGACAGCAGCTGCAAGGCCGTGGGCGGGGTCGTCATCTTCTGCAACCGTGCACCCGGCGGCAGGGCCTGCGCGCCGAAGCTCAGCAGCCACCGGCACGGTACAGCATCCGCATCCTCCGGAGCCTCCAGCCCATCCAGCCCCTGCAGCCACTGCGTCAGGCTGCGCACCGGCTTGATCTGCGGCACCCAGGCGCGGCCGCACTGCTCACTCGCCGCCACCGCCACCGCCTGCCAATGCTCGCGCTTGCGCTGCGCGCGCTCGCCTGACAGACGCAGCACCGAGCGCTCGCATTCCAGCGGCTGGATGGCATGCACTCCCAGTTCGGTGGCCTTCTCCACCAGTGTGTCCATGCGCTCGTTGGCCGGCATGCCCAGGGCCAAGGTAATGCGCTGGGGGAGCTCCGCCAAGGCGGCGCAGGCCGGGCCCAGGCGCACCACCACCGCCTTGCGCCCCATCTCCAGCACCTGCGCCGAATGCTCGCGGCCGCGCCCATCGAACAGGCGCAACGCGTCGCCCGGCTGCACGCGCCGCACCTGTGCATGCCGCGCCGCGCCTTCGGACAGGGCGAACTCGTCGTGTTCGACGAGACTGCGGTCGACGTGCAGGCGGATGGTCATGGCAGAGCCACCCGCTCCCACGCCTGCCGGGGCGACACGATGCCCATGGGACCCTGGGGATGCCAGCCCAGTACCCGCTGGTCGCCCGTGATGAAGAGCTGCGCGCCGGCCCCCAATGCTGCAGCTACCAAACGGGCGTCGGCGTCCTGAGCAGGCTCGGCCAGATCAGGCACACACAAAGCACAGGCCCACAGCGAGTCAAACCGCTCCCAGGCGGCCGCATGGCGCTTGAACTTGCTCTGCATCACGCCACGGACTTCTTCCCGCACCAGGGCGCTGGTCAGCAAGCGATGTCCACGAGCATCGAGTTCGAGCACTAACTCCGCGCACAGACCGGGAAACACGACCGCCGCCAGCCAGACGTTGGAGTCCAGGAACACCTTCATGGCGGCGCCGGGATCCGTCAACTGACCTGTTCCAGGATGTCATCCTCGCTCAACCAGCCGGCCGCCCGCGCCTGCGGCCCCAGGTCTTCATGCAGCAATCGAAGCGTCTCACGCAGGGCCTGCGAGCGTAGGGCATCGCGTACAAGATCGCTGCGGCTCTTGCCCGTGGACTGCACCAAGCGGTCCAGCGCAGAAACCTCTTCATCATTGAGACGGACGGTGAGCACGGAAGACATGTCGGATTCCTTACGGGCAGGAGCGTTGTATTGCAATGTAATACAGACTCTATCCCGCGGGGAACGTCGGGCGCAGTCGGCGCAGTGCTGTTGAGCGCTCAGCGCTGCCCCAGCACCGCCTCCACCGCCAGCGCCACACCCGCCAGCCAGGCATCCTGCCCGGCCGCAGCGGTGAGCATCAGGCCCACGGGCAGTTCGCCCTCGGCGTGGCAGGGCAGGCTGAAGGAACAGCCGTCGAGGAAGTTGCCAACAAAGGTATTGCGCAGCAGCAGGCCGTTGGCCTTGAAGAAGGCTTCGTCGCTGGCCAGCAGGTCAGCCACGGGCGGCGCGACTATGGGGACGGTGGGGCACAGCAGGGCGTCAAAGCCTTGCAGCGCTCGGCCCATGCGGGCAATCCAGTCGCGCCGGCGCTGCTGCATCACGATGTAGTCCGCCGCCGACACCGGCTCGCCCAGGGCGATGCGCGCGGCCACGCGGTGGTCGTAGCGCTCGCGCTGCGTGCGCATGTCGTCGCGGTGCACGGCCCAGGCCTCCACGGGTGAGAAGCCGCCGGGCGCGTTGATGGAGGCGATCTCGGCCAGCTCCTTCAACGGCACCTCCACCAGGCGCGCGCCCGCGGCCGACAGGTGGGTGAGGGCCCGGGCGAAGGCCGCCGCCACCGTGGCATCCAGGGCGTCCAGCACCAGGGTCTGCGGGATGGCAAGGCGCACGCCGTCCAGCGGCCGCGGCACCGCCGGCAGCGGGCTGCCCGAGAGCACGCCGTCCACCGTGAGGCAGTCCTCCACGCTCGCGGCCATGGCGCACACCGTGTCCAACGTGTGCGACAGCGGGAAGGCCCCTTGCAGGGGCACGCGCGACTGCGTGTTCTTGAAGCCGACGATGCCACACAGCGCGGCCGGGATGCGGATGGAACCGCCCGTGTCCGAGCCCAGGCCGGCCACGCACAGCCCGGCCGCCACGGACACGGCCGCGCCAGAGGACGAGCCGCCCGGGGCGCGTGCCACCGCCGTATCGGCCGGGTTGGCGGGCGTGCCGAAGTGCGGGTTGGCCCCCACCCCTGAGAACGCGAACTCGCTCATGTTCGTCTTGCCCAGCACCGCCGCGCCCGCCGCGCGCAGTCGAGCCACGGCCGGGGCGTCGGCTCGGGCGGCCGGTCGACCTTGCCGAATGACCGAGCCGGCCAGCGTGGTCTCGCCCGCCACGTCGTACAGGTCCTTGATGGAGACGGGCGCACCCGCCAGGGCGGGCAGCTCGACGCCGGCCGCGGCCAGGGCATCGGCATGGCGCGCCGCCTGCAGGGCGGCTTGCGGGTACAGCCGGGTGAAGGTGCCGGCCAGGGCAGGCGTGGCCGCAAGTTCCAGGGCACGGGCCACGGTCGCTTCGTGCGAGGTCTGGCCCGAGGCGATGCGGGCGCGGCGTTCGCGCAGGGTCTGCATTGTCATGTTCATCCTCGAAGTTCGCGCCGCAGGATCTTGCCCACCGCGGTCTTGGGCAGTTCGTCGCGGAACTCGATCAGCTTCGGCCGCTTGTAGCCGGTCAACTGGGTTTCACACCAGGCGCGGACATCGGCCTCGGAAAGCGCCGGGTCCCGGCGCACCACGAAGGCCCGCACCGCCTCGCCCGAGCGCACGTCGTCCACGCCCACC
>JBIKMY010000123.1:0-6320 GCA_044358945.1 Rubrivivax sp. | reverse complement strand
GCCACGTTGTCGGCAATGCTGAGGTGGGGAAACAGCGCGTAGTCCTGGAACACCATGCCGATGCGCCGCTCCTCGGGCGCGAGGTGCACGCCGCTGGCGGCGTCGCTCAGGAGGCGCCCGTCCATCTGCACCCGACCTTCGACCACCGGCTCCAGCCCGGCCACGGCGCGCAGCAGCGAGGTCTTGCCACAGCCCGAAGGCCCGATCAGCACCCCGATCTGGCCGGGGGCCAGAGAGAGGGTGACCCGGTCCACCGCCGCCCGGGCAGCGGTGCTGCGGGGGTAACGGACCGTCACGGCGTCGAGCGACAGGAACATGACCCGTATGATAGCCAAATGAGTATGGTTCTCATTTATGTTGCCGCCCGGCCCAGGGCGCGGGTTGCGCCGTGAGGGGGTTGCTCATCCTGGTGTCGCTGGTGCTGGCCGCGCCTGTGGCCGGGGTCTTGCTGTCCTGGGTGCGCGTGGACGCCCAGGCGCTGGACGTCCTGAGCCACCAGGCGCACACCGTGATGGCGGGGTATGTCGGGCAGTCCTTCCTGCTGGCCGCCGGGGTAACGGTGGGCACGGCACTGCTGGGTGTGGGAACGGCGGTGGCCGTGGCCTTGTTCCGCTTCCCCGGGCATCGGTTTTTCGAGTGGGGGCTGCTGCTGCCCATGGCCATGCCGGCCTATGTGCTGGCCTACGCCGCCACCGATGCCTTGCAGCCCAGCGGGCCTGTGCAGCAGGCGCTGCGCCAGGGTCTGGGCGCCTGGGGATTTGAACTGGCGGGCGGCCCCTTGTGGCCCGATGCGCGCAGCCTGGGTGGGGCCGTACCGCTGTTCGTGCTGTGTCTGTATCCCTATGTCTACCTGCTGACCCGCACCGCCCTGGGCGACCGCGCCGTGCAGATGATGGAAGCCGCCCGTTTGCTGGGCGCCGGCTTGGCTCGGCGCCTGTTCACGGTGGCGCTACCGCTGGCCCGGCCGGCCGTGGTGGCGGGGGTGGCCCTGGCCTTGATGGAGACGCTGGCCGACTATGGTGTGGGGGCCTTCTTCGGGCTGGCCACCTTCACCACCGGCATCTACCGCGCCTGGCTGTCCATGAACGATCCGGTGGCGGCGTCCCAACTGGCGTCGCTGCTGCTGGTAGTGGTGGCGGTGCTGCTGGCCCTGGAGCGCCGGGCCCAGGCCCGTCTGCGCTTTGCCAGCAGCCGAACGGCCTCCGGGCAGGCGGTGGAGGCCCGGCCGGTGGTGTTGAAGGGAGCTGCCGGGTGGGCGATGTGGGGCTTGTGCGCGCTGCCCGTGCTGCTCGGCTTTGGCCTGCCGGTGGCCTGGTTGCTGGGCATGGTGTGGCGCGAGGCGCAGTACGCAGAGATGGGCCTGCCGCTGGAGCGCTTCGTCCAGTGGGGCTGGGCCACGTTTCGCCTGGCGGGCCTGAGCGCCCTGGCGGCCACCACCGTAGCCCTGGCGCTGGGGTTCGCGCTGCGGCGACGGGAGCCGTCCTTGACGGGTGCCGATGTTGCGCTGGGCTGGTCCGCGCGGGTGCTGTCGCTGGGCTATGCCGTGCCTGGGGCGGTGGTGGCCATTGGCATCCTCGTGCCGCTGGGCTGGGTGCAGCAGCGCTGGCCGGAATCGGCCCTGACACCCTGGTTCACGGGCACGGTGCTGGGCGTGCTCTACGCCTACCTCGTCCGCTTTTCCTCGGTGGCCCTGCAGTCGGTGGAGGCCGGCTATGCCCGCGTGCCCGGCTCGGTGGACGAAACGGCACGCATGCTGGGCGCCAGCCGCGGCCGTGTCTTCTGGCGTCTGCACTTGCCGCTGCTGCGCCGCCCCGCACTGGCGGCGATGCTGCTGGTGTTCGTGGACGTGATGAAGGAACTGCCCGCCACCCTGGTGCTGCGGCCTTTTGGCAGCGACACGCTGGCGGTGGTGGCTTACAACCTGGCGCGTGACGAGCGGCTGGCCGAGGCGGCGCTGCCGTCCCTGGCCATCGTGCTGGTGGGGTTGCTGCCGGTGATCCTGCTGTCACGCGCCATGCGCCAGGCCTGAGCCTGCGCAGGCCACCGGCAGGGCCACAGGGAGCCCCGCTCAGGCCCCGACGTGGATCTCGTTGATCACGGTGCGCACGCCAGGGGCCGCCCACACCGCGCCCTGCACCGCATCGCGCTCCTGCCAGGAGTGCACCGTGCCGCGCAGCGTGACCTTGGCACCGTCCACCGCCACCTCCACCCGCCTGGACTCGCGCAGCGCCTGACGCTGCAGGGCCTCGGAGATGCGGGTGGACAGATCGGTGGGCAGTGCCTTGGCAGCCAGGGTGATCTCGTTGCTCACGCCCACCACGCCCATGAGCGGGCGCAGGGCCTTCTCGGCGGCCCGCCGCTGGAACTCCCAGTCCACTTCGCCCGACAAGTGGACCCAGCCGTGCTCCACGCTCACGCGCAGCCGCTCTGCCGGCACACGCGCCTGCCACTTCAAGGCCTGAGCGGCTGCGGCGGCGATGTCGCTGTCGCTGCGCCTGTGCATGGGTGACAGCGTGACATCCACCTCCATGGCGGTGGCGCGCACGCCCTGGATGCGGCGCAGGGCGCGCTCGATGGCGAACTTCTCGGCATAGGTGCCCAGATGCCCGCTGACGGTGACCACGCCGTCCTTGACGCCCACGCCGACGGCCGCGGCATGGATCTCCGGGTCCCACTCCAGTTCGGCCAGAACGTCTTTCTTCAGTTCGCTGTCGGTCTTCATGGTCAGGGGCTCCTTGGGTTTGCGATTCGGATTCGGGGAAGGTGAAGGTGCGCAGACCCCGGGGTTCTGCGTTGCATCGCATCTTGGGCGCCGTGCGTTGACGGCCCTTGCGCCGGCGCAAGGGGCTGTCGGGTAGGGCCTCCACATTGCATCCACAGGCCGCCCGTTGGCGGCCCTGGGAGCACAGATGAAACCGACATGGATCGTGATTGCAGACGGCTCGAGGGCGCGTCTGTTCGAGCAGGCACAGCCGGCCGGCCCCTGGAGCGAGTTGCGCGCCTGGGTGAACCCGGCCTCCCGGCTGCGTACCGAGTCCCTGGCCTTTGACCAGTTGGGCCGGGCCTCCAAGGGCCAGCCCGGGGCCACCAGTTTTGTGCCGCGCACCAGCCCGCGCCAGCGCGAGCACCGCCGCTTTGCCCACGAACTGGCGCGCCACCTGGACCTCGGGGTGCGATCGGGCCGGTGTGACGGTCTGGTGCTGATCGCCTCCAACAGCCTGCTGGGCGAACTGCGACAGGCGCTGCCCGTGCAGGCCACCAAACGGGTGCGCTGGTCTGCGCCCGTGGACCTGACTTCGTTCTCGGGGCGGGAGTTGCAGGCGCGCGTGGAGGCGTTGCGTCCGGCGCCTGCCGCTCTGCCCGAGCCCGAGGCGGGAGAGGAGGGGGCCGGACCGGGCGCCGCGCCCTGGGCCGCCCGGCTCAGCTGAGGGTCAACTCCTGGGGCACGCGCAGTTGGCGGCGCTCGCCCAGCGCCGCGGCCAGCGCGTCGTCCACGCGTTCCAGCCAGACGAATTCGATCTGGGATCGGGTCTCTTCGGGCACATCCACCAGGTCCTTGCGGTTGCGTGCCGGCAGCAAGACCGTGCGGACGCCCGCTCGCTGGGCCGCCAGCACCTTCTCCTTGATGCCGCCCACGGGCAGCACCAGCCCGCGCAGGCTGATCTCACCCGTCATGGCCACGTCGGGCCGCACGGCGCGGTGGGTGAGCAGCGAGGCCAGGGCGATGAACATGGCCACGCCCGCACTCGGCCCGTCCTTGGGGATGGCGCCGGCCGGCACATGGACGTGGATGTCCACATGCTCGAAGGACGATGCGGCAATGCCCAGGGCCGGGGCCTGCGACTTCACCAGCGTCAGGGCGGCCTGCACGCTTTCCTTCATCACGTCGCCCAGCTGCCCGGTGAGGATGAGCTTGTCGGCACCCGGCACCCGGGTGGCTTCGATGAACAGGATGTCCCCGCCCGCGGGCGTCCAGGCCAGGCCGGTGGCCACACCCGGCAACCCGGCGCGCAGGGCGGTTTCGTGCTCGAAGGGTGCGGGCCCCAGGATGGCGTCCAGGTCGGCCGCGTCCATGGAAACGACGGCGGCGGCATCTTCGGCCACGCGCATGGCGGCATGCCGCATCAGGCGTCCGATCTCGCGCTCGAGCTGGCGCACGCCGGCCTCGCGGGTGTAGGTGGCAGCCAGCTCCCGCAGTGCGGCGTCAGTGAGCGCGCATTGCGCCGGGCTGAGCCCCGCCACCTCCAGCTGGCGCCGCACCAGGTAGCGCCGCGCGATCTGCAGCTTTTCTTCCTGGGTGTAGCCGGGCAGATCGATCACCTCCATGCGGTCGCGCACCGGGGCGGGCACCGCGTCCATCACGTTGGCCGTGGCGATGAAGACCACCCGGCTGAGGTCGAAGGGCAGGCCCAGGTAGTGGTCACGGAAGGTGTGGTTCTGCTCCGGGTCGAGCACTTCCAGCAAGGCGGCCGCCGGGTCACCGCGCAGGCTGGTGCCCATCTTGTCCACCTCGTCGAGCATTATCACGCAGTCGCGAGCGCCGGCGCGCTTGAGGCCCTGCACCACCAGGCCCGGCAGAGCACCGATGTAGGTGCGGCGGTGTCCGCGGATCTCGGCCTCGTCATGCACGCCGCCCAGCGACACCCGCACGAAGGGACGGTCCAACGCCTTGGCGATGCTCTGGCCCAGGGAGGTCTTGCCCACGCCGGGCGGTCCCGCAAAGCACAGGATGGGTGCACGGCCCTTGGGGTTGAGCTTGCGCACTGCCAGGTACTCGACGATGCGGCGCTTGACCTTGGGCAGGCCGAAGTGCTCGGCCTCCAGCACGCCGCGGGCCGTCTCCAGGTCGATCTGCAAGGGCTCCGGTTCTGCCCACGGAAGTTCGGTCATCCACTCCAGCCAGGTGCGCAGCATGGGGCTCTCGCCGGCGCTGTCGCTCATGCGCTTGAGCCGCTCAAACTCCTTGCGCGCCTGGGCCTCGGCTTCGGGGGGCATGTGCGCCTTGGCGATGGCTTCCTCCAGGCGCTGGAAGTCCTGCGATTGCTCCGAGTCCTCGCCCAGCTCCTTGCGGATGGCGCGCATCTGCTCCTGCAGCAGGACGCGGCGCTGGCGATCGTCGAACTGTTCCTTGGTCCGCGCGCCGATCTCCTGCGACAGGCGCAGCACCTGCAGCCGGTGGGTCACCAGATCCAGCACGCTGCGCAGACGCACTTCGGGGTCCAGGGTCTCCAGCAGCACTTGTTTCTGCTCGGGCTCGGCGTCCACCAGGCTGGCCGCCAGGTCAGCCAGGTGCGAGGGTGAGGTGGTGGACTGCATCACCTGCGCCAATTCCGCAGGCAGGCTCGGCAGCAGGGACAGCAGCTCGGCCGTGCGCTCGCGCAGTTGCAGTGACAAGGCCTCGGCCTGGGCCGAGGGCCGATCGTGGTCTTCCTCAGGTATGCGCTCCACCCGCGCGGCCATGAAGGGATGGCCCGTCACCAGTTCCATCACCCGCACCCTGTCCAGACCCTGGCACACCACATGCCATTGGGACTCGTCGCCGCGGGCATGCTGCACGATGCGCGCAAGCGTGCCCACGGGGTGCAGGTCCGAAAGGCCGGGGTCGTCCACCGTCGGGTCACGCTGCAGCACGACGATGAGCGGGTCCTTGGAGCCAATGGCCCGGGCCACCGCCGCCACCGACCGGGGGCGCCCGATGGTGATGGGCGCCAGCACCTGCGGAAAGAGCACCAGGTTGCGCATCGGGACGATGGGCAGCACGTCAGGTGGCAGGTTGGCGCCCAGGACGATCTCGACGGGGGTTGTGGAAGCGGCAGCGGGCTCGTTCATTCGGTCTCCTTGAAGACCGTCACGCTAGTGCGCTGCTGGCAGGGCAGGTTGACGGGACGCAAGGCTGCTCAGGAGACGCGGGCATTGCGGAACTGCCAGGGGTCTGCCGGATCGGGGGCGCTGTCCATGTCGGGGCCGCGGCTGTCCAGCGGCGTCCAGTCGGTGCGCAGGGCGGCCACCGTGCCCAGGTAGGGGCGTGCCAGCGACAAGATCTCGTCATGCGGCAGATCCTCGGGCTCCAGCAGGCCGCGGTCGGGGTGGCGGGTGGCCCACACCGCCGCCGCCATCACGCCCGCAGCTACCTGAAGCGTCGTCGCGTTGTTGCCCGGGGCGGCCTGGCGGGCGTCGGCGGCCGTCAGGCGCGAGCCCAGCCACAGGGCGCCACTCGAAGGGCCGCCGATCAACACGCCGAGTTCGTCCGCGCCGCCGACGATGTCGTCCCCCAGATGCCGCTGGAGCGTGGGCAGGCGCCACCCGGCGCCCGCCAGCTC
>JBIKMY010000122.1:0-6324 GCA_044358945.1 Rubrivivax sp. | reverse complement strand
CGGATCGGCACTGCCGCTTTTTCCACCGTCTGATCACCCGGCGCACGCTGCTGTACACCGAGATGGTCACCACCGGCGCACTGCTGCATGGCGACGTGCCGCGCCATCTGTACTTCGACGAGCAGGAGCACCCGGTGGCCTTGCAACTGGGCGGCAGTGAGCCGGACGATCTGGCGCGTTGTGCCGGGCTGGCGCAGCAATGGGGCTATGACGAAGTCAACCTCAACTGCGGGTGTCCCAGTGAACGAGTGCAGCGCGGGGCTTTTGGGGCCTGCCTGATGAGCGAGGCCACGCTGGTGGGCGATTGCGTGGCGGCCATGCGCGAGGCCACCGACCTGCCGGTGACCGTCAAGCACCGCATCGGCGTGGACCGCATCGAGAGTTACGACTTCGTGCGCGACTTCGTGGGCACGGTGGCGCAACGCGGCGGCTGCCGGGTGTTCATCGTGCACGCCCGCAATGCCTGGCTCCAGGGCCTGAGCCCCAAGGAGAACCGCGAAATCCCGCCGCTGCGCTACGACCTGGTGCACCGCCTGAAGCGCGACTTCCCCGGCCTGACCATCGCCATCAACGGAGGGCTGAAGACGCAGGCGCAGATTGCCGAGCAGCTGGCGTCCGTCGATGGCGTCATGGTGGGGCGCGAGGCTTATCACAACCCCTGGTGCATGGCGTCCTGGGATGAGTCGTTCTGGGCAGCCCCTTCACCCGCGGCCACCAGCCGCGAGGCGGTGGAGGAGTCCATGGTGGCCTACATGGAGCGACAGCAGGCTCGCGCCGGCACGCCTTGGGCCCGCATCGCCCGGCACATGCTGGGCCTGTGGAATGGCACCCCCGGGGCGCGTCGCTGGCGCCAGGTGTGGAGCGACCACCGGCTCAAGACGCTGCCGCCGCGCGAGGTGTGGGCCCTGGCCCATCGCCAGGCGCAACCGGTGCAGCCGGTGCAGGTGGCGACGTTCAGCCCTTGACCGCCAGGGCAGGGGGCTGTGCCCGGCCCACCTCGTTGTATACAAGCGCTGCCAGCACCGTCATGCCACCGGCCAGCGTGGCCCAGCCGGGGGTCTCGCCGCCGAACAGCCAGGTCAGGACGATGCCGAACACCACCTCCAGCAAGGCCAGCAAAGAGATCTGCGCGGCGGGCAGGCGCGCCGCGGCTCGCATCACCAGGATGCAGGGAATGCCCAGCTGGAAGACGCCCAGCACGGCCAGCAGGCCGAGGTCATGCAGGCCCACGCCCAGCGGCCAGGCCATGGGCAGGGTGAGGGCGGCCGAGATCACCGCACCCAGCAGCACGGCGCTGGTCAGGTCCATCGAGGTGCCTGCGCGCTGCAGCAGGATCCAGTTGATGGCGCCGGCCACCGGAATGCCCAGGGCCACCATCACCCCCAGCGCGTGCCGGCCCTCCAGGGCCGATACATCGAAGACATACATGAGGCAGATGCCCGCCGCCGCCACGAAGATGGCCAGCCAGGTGCGTGGGGCCACTGGGCGCCGCAGCACCACGCCGGCCAGCAGCGCGGTGAACACGGGCGCCAGGCTCTGCGTGATCAGGACGTTGGCCACCGTGGTGAGCGACAGCGAGAACATGAAGCAGGTGAACATCACCGCCCACATCAGGCCGCTGGCCCAGACGGCTGCGCCGCCCGCCTTGAGCTGGCGCACGGGTGAACGCGCCCCACTGAAGGCAAACCACGCAAGGACGGTGAGGGCCGCAAACACGCTGCGCCAGAAGGTGACCTCAAACCCTTCGGCGCTGTGGAAAAAGCGACTGAGGACCCCTCCCATGCTCCACATGAGGGCGCAGGCGACAACCAACAGCATGGCTTGGCGTTCGGTCATGAATTCGGCAGATAGGTGTTGGCAGAGATCGGATGTATCCGCTGGCAGTATCGCCTGCCTACTGCTGAGACAGGCCGTTGCCCGCCAGTACATCCGCCGCAATTCAGGATGGCCGGCACGGAGGCCCTGCGGTGCTCAACAGCGTAGAGTGCGGGGCTTGCAGCGCCCGACCCGGCCGCCTGCTGCGGCCCACTCCACGCTTTCACACCTGCACGTCCTGCCATGCAAGAGCCCGCGCAAACCGACCTCCTGGACCCCTGGCTCGGGCCCTGGCTGAAGGGCTTCCCCCATGGCGCGGAGCCGCTGCGCCGCTCGCAGGTGGCGGCGCAGCGGTGGAACGTCTGGCGCGGCGACCTGCCGCTGCCATTGGCGGTCGTCAAGGTGCCGCAGCTGCGCCACAACCTGCACTGGATGCAGGCGTTTGTGAATGGCCAGGGCATCGCCTTTGCGCCGCACGGCAAGACCACCTTGTCACCCCAACTCTTCAAGGCGCAACTGGACGAGGGTGCCTGGGGCATCACGGTGGCCACCATCGCGCAGCTTCGCGTGGCTGTGAACTCGGGCGTGCGCCGCGTGCTGATCGCCAACCAGGTGCTGCAGGCCGTGGATCTGGCGGAGCTGGCTCGTCTGCTGGCGCTGACCCCGGGCCTGAGGGTGGTGTTTCTGCTGGATTCGCTGGCCCAGTTGCGGATGATCGAGGGCCTGCAAGGGCCCCGTGCCTTCGAGGTGCTGGTGGAGGTGGGCGTGCCCGCGGGCCGCACCGGTGTGCGGGGCCACGACGAGGCCGTGGAACTTGCCCGGGCGGCCCACGACAGCCCGGCCGTGCAGCTGGTCGGCGTGGAATGCTACGAAGGCCTGGGCGTTAAGGGGCAGGACGATGCGGACCGTGCCGCAGTCCAAGCCCTCATGACGCGTGTCCATGCCCTGGCCGCGCAACTGGATGCCGAAGGCTTGTTCGATGTGCCGGAGATCATCGTGTCTGCTGGCGGCTCCGGCATCTTCGACCTGGTGGCGCCTGCGCTCAAGCCTGCGCTGTCGCGTCCGGTGGTCGGCGTCCTGCGCTCAGGCTGCTACGTGACCCACGACGATGGCAACTACCGGCGTCTGGTAAGCGCGGTCAACCGGCGCTTGGGCTGCGACCGCGGACTGGAGGCAGCCCTGGAAGTGTGGACGATGGTGCAGTCCATGCCCGAGCCCGGCCTGGCCTTGCTGACCGGCGGGCGGCGTGACCTGTCCTACGACATCGAGATGCCCATTCCCGTGCGCTGGTGCCCGGCCGGCTCGTCCGCCCCAGTGGCGACGCCGCCTGCCTGGTCGGTGTCCGGCATGAACGACCAGCATGCCTATCTGCGACTGGGCGCCGAGCCCGGCGCGCTGAAGGTGGGCGACCGTGTCGCCCTGGGCATTTCCCATCCTTGCACCACGTTTGACAAGTGGCGCTGGATGGCGATGATCGACGATGAGGGCGATGTGGTCGACGCGCTCATCACCTGTTTCTGACCGGCCGCCGCGACCTCGCCGTGGCTTCCAACACTTGACTTCGCCCGATGAACCCACCTGTCCGCATCCCTGGCCGTCGCTTCCTGCATTCGCCTGGGCCCACCCCGGTGCCCGACGAGGTGCTGTGGGCCATGTGCCGCCAGCCCATGGACCTGGCCGATCCCCGGGTCGACCAGACCATTGCCGCCTGTGAGACGGGCCTGAAGCGTCTGCTGGGCACCGAGCAGGGCGACGTCTTTCTCTACGCCTCCAACGGCCACGGGGTGTGGGAGGCCGTGGTGGAGAACCTACTACCGCTGGGCGGCACCGCGCTGGTGGCGGGCACGGGGCACTTCTCTGAATCCTGGGCGGTACAGACCGAGGCCCTTGGCCGCCGCGTGGTGCGCACACCCTGGATCGAGGGCCTGCCCATCGATGAAGCCGCCGTGGTGCAGGCTCTGCAGGCTGACACGGCGCATGACATTGCCGCCATCTTCGTGGTGCACACCGACACCTCCAGCGGCGTGACCACCGATCTGGCTTCGCTCAAGCGGGCGATCGACGCCACCGGCCACGCGGCGCTGTACGTGGTGGACGTCGTGGCTTCGCTGGGCGCCGCCCCGTTTGCCATGGATGCTTTGGGTGCCGACGTGGTGGTGGGCGCGTCCCAGAAGGGCCTGATGTGCCCGCCGGGCGTGGGCATCGTGGCCGTCAATGCCCGGGCCATGGAGGCCTCGCGCGCCAACCCGGCGCCACGCTTTTACTGGGACTGGGTGCGCCGGCAAAGCGAGTTGTCCTACCGCAAGTTCTGCGGCACCGCGCCGCAGACCCTGGTGGCGGGCATGCAGGCGGCGCTGGGCCTGCTGTTTGCTGAAGGGCTGGACGCGGTCTTCGAGCGCCACCGCCGCCTGGCCGGCGCGGTGCATGCGGCCGTCCAGGCTTGGAGCGCTGCCGGTGCGCTGGGCTTCTTCTGCCAGATGCCTTCGGCCCGATCGGTGTCCGTTACCACCGTGACCGTGCCGCCTGGCACCGACGTGGACGCCCTGAGAGCCGTGGCGCGCGAGCGCTTTCAGGTGGCCTTTGCTGGCGCCCTGGGGCCACTGCAAGGCCGAGGCTTTCGCATCGGCCACCTCGGCGACCAGAACCCCGCCAGCATCCTGGGCTGTTTGGCCGCGATCGAGGCCGCCATGACGGTGCAGGGCATTCGCTTCGGTCCCGGTGGCGTGGAGGCGGCTGTGCAGGCGCTCAAGGATTGGCCGGCAGCAGGATGAGCCGCGCCGCAGGCTGATCAGCTTTGTCGCTGCTGCACGGTCAGTGCGGCAAACCTCCCCAGCGTACGGGCCAGCACCTGGACAGCTTCCGCCGCCTCGTTCAGATAGGCGGCCTTGAGTGCATCGTCTTCAGGGTAGTCGTGGGCAAAGCGGTTGCGGATCACACGCAGGCGCTGCCACTCCTCCACCGAGGCGAGATACCCCAGCTTCTCCAACCGGTTGAGGCGGTCGATCATGGGTCGCTCGTCATAGGGCTCCTGCAGCACTTCGAGAGTGGCTGCAAAGAGCCTGGAGCCCATGGTGTCCTGAAGTTTCGTCAAGCGCAGGATCAATTGGTCCCAGTCCTGCACAGCCTCGTCGTCCATCTCCCGCAGCCGTTGCGCCGTCAGGGGCAACGTAGTTTGCACCGCGGCAAGGGCGTGGTGCAGGTGGTGTAGGTGGCGTTGGCACTGATCCCAGGCTTCGGTCAATTTCATTCCGGCGGCACGCGAGATATCCGAGTTCACAGCATCACCCCCTCTCGCCGCGCAATCGAGTAGACCGGCGGGTGAAACTGTCGGCCCGGGTAATCCACCAACACGTCGATCTTCTGCTCTCCCAGCCGGCCATACAGCAGCGTCAGGAAGCGGGTGTGGGCATGGGAAACCAGGTCGGGGTCGGACTGATGGGTCTCGATCAGCAGGTCAATGTCACCTCCGCGCCCGTCGGGTCTGGCACGAGAACCGAACAGCCGCACCGTGGCATCAGGACCAAAGCATTCGGCTGCCGCAGTCCGGATGGCGTGCTGTTCAGTGCTGCTGAGTCTCATGGCATTTCTGCAGACGTCGTGGCCTCGGGCAGGCGGCTTGTGCCAAGTGTGACGGAGCAGCAGGGGCCTTGGACCCTCACATCCCCGCGAGCATCAGGCGGGCGGGGCCTGTGCTGGCTGGTGGCCATCACATCCCCGCGTAGTTCGGCCCGCCACCGCCCTCGGGGGTCACCCAGACGATGTTCTGCGTCGGGTCCTTGATGTCGCAGGTCTTGCAGTGCACGCAGTTCTGCGCGTTGATCTGCAGGCGGTCGCTGCCGTCATCGTTCTTCACGTACTCGTACACCCCAGCCGGACAATAGCGGCTCTCAGGTCCAGCGTAGAGCTCCAGGTTGATGCTCACCGGCACCGAGGCGTCCTTGAGGGTGAGGTGCGCCGGCTGGTTTTCCTCGTGGTTGGTGTTGCTGATGAACACCGAACTCAGGCGGTCGAAGGTGAGCACGCCATCAGGCTTGGGGTAGCGGATGGGCGCCACCTGGCTGGCGGCGTGCAGGCGGCCATGGTCCGGCGCGTGACGGTGGATGGTCCAGGGCGGTGACTTGAGGCCCAGCTTGGGCAGCAGCCACTGCTCGATGCCGGTCATCACCGCGCCCACGGTGTTGCCCTTCTTGAACCACTGCTTGAAGTTGCGGCTGGCGTTCAGTTCGGCGTGCAGCCAGCTCTTTTCGAAGGCTTCAGGGTACGCGGCCAGTTCGTCGTGGGCGCGGCCAGCGGCCAGGGCCGGGGCGATGGCCTCGGCCACGAGCATGCCGGTCTTGATGGCGGCATGGCTGCCCTTGATCCGCGCGGCATTCAGCGTGCCGGCGTCGCAGCCCACCAGTGCCCCGCCCGGGAACGCGAGCTTGGGCAGGCTCAGCAAGCCCCCGGCCGTGATGGCCCGTGCGCCGTAGCCGATGCGCTTGCCGCCTTCCAGGTGCTCGCGGATGGAGG